>NZ_JBJLSF010000035.1:0-43647 GCF_050871885.1 Kineococcus aridisoli
CCGCACCGCGGGGGCACCGCGGTGCGGGAGGTCGGCGTGCTCAGGCGGTGAGGGTCTCCTTGAGCTCGGCGATGCGGGCCAGCAGGCCGTTGACGAACTTCGGCGACTCGTCGGTCGAGAGCTCCTGGCTGATCTCCACGGCCTCGCTGACGGCCACGTGGTCGGGCACGTCCGCGGCGTACAGGACCTCCCAGGTGCCGATGCGCAGCACGGCCCGGTCCACCGCGGGCATCCGGTCGATCGTCCAGCCCATCGAGTACGTGGAGAGCACCTCGTCGATGCGCGCCTGGTGCTCGACGACGCCCTCCACGACCGTCACCGCGTACTCGCCGATCGGCGGGTCGGCGCGCACGATCCTGTCCTTGAGGACGGTCAGCGGGTCCAGCTGGCGCTGGTCGGCCTCGAAGAGGACCTCCAGCGCGCGCTTGCGCGCCTTGCGGCGGGCAGCCATCTCAGATCACGACCCTCAGTCGTTGACGCGGCCGAGGTAGTCGCCCGAGCGGGTGTCGACCTTGACCTTCGTGCCGGTCTCCAGGAACAGCGGGACCTGGATCTCCGCGCCGGTCTCCACGGTGGCCGGCTTGGTGCCGCCGGTGGAGCGGTCGCCCTGCAGACCCGGCTCGGTGTAGGTGATCTCCAGCACCACGGAGGTCGGCAGCTCCACGTACAGCGGGGTGCCCTCGTGGGTGGCGACCATGACCTCGAGGTTCTCGAGCATGTAGTCGGCGGCGTCGCCCACCGTCGCGGCCGGGATGGTGATCTGGTCGTAGGTCGAGGAGTCCATGAAGACGAAGTCCTCGCCGTCCTTGTACAGGTACTGCATGTCGCGCTTGTCGACCGTCGCGGTGTCGACCTTGGTGCCGGCGTTGAAGGTGCGGTCCACGACCTTGCCGGAGAGCACGTTCTTGAGCTTGGTCCGGACGAAGGCGCCGCCCTTGCCGGGCTTGACGTGCTGGAACTCGACCACCGACCAGAGGTTGCCGTCGAGGTTCAGCACGGTGCCGTTCTTCAGGTCGTTCGTCGATGCCACGTCGTCTCTCAGTCCGTCTCGTCTGCGTCTGTCGCGTCCCGCGGACCGGGACCGGACGCGGGTGGGGCGGGGCCATCGTACCGAGCGGGGCGAGGGCGCCCGCCTGCGCGCGTGGCGAGCAGGCGCGCCGGGCGTTGCGCCGGACGGTGGAGAGCCCGCGCGCGTCCGGGTGGCGCGCACGCCCACGACCTCAGTCGCCGCCCCCGGCGCCCGATGCCCGGAGGAGTCCACGGAGGGTCCGCACGAGAGCGCCGGAGGAGGCAGCGGATGCACGTCCCCACGGGCGCGGCCGCAGGCGGCGCCGCGCACGACGCCGGGCTGGGCACCCCCGGCGAGGGCACGGGCGCGCCCCGGCCGCGCCGGGCCGTCGTCGCGCTCGCGAGCGCCGCGACCGTCCTCGCGCTCGCGGCGGCCGTCGTCGCCCCCGTCGTGATCGGCGGGCAGCACGCCGACGCGGCCACCTCGCTGCGCACCGGACTGCAGCAGGTCGCCACCGCCCAGGCGGCCTGGAAGGCCGAGAACGGCCGCTACACGACGCGGCTGGACGACCTGGGGCTGGCGCAGGTCCCGCAGGACGTGGCGATCGTGCACGCCGACGCGACCTCGTTCTGCGCCGGCGCCTACGACGCCTCCACCCGCTCGGTGCTCTTCTACTCCTCGGTCTCCGGCTTCTCCACCACCGCCTGCTCCTGAGGGGCGCGCCCGGCGCCCGGCGTCCGAGCGGGTGAACCCGCCGCCGCGGGCTGCAGGAGCGCCCCGCGGCGTCCGATGCCTGTCCGGAGGAGCGGAGGTCGACCATGTCGCAGGCAGTCCCCACCGGGGAGCACCCCACACCGGACGGCGAGTCCGCCCCGCGCCGGTACCGCCGCTCCGACGGCGTGCTGCTGGACTACGTGCGCGAGGCCGTGCCCGCCCCCGTCGACGAGGAGGTCGGGCACGAGACCGGGCACGAGACCGGGCACGAGACCGGGCACGCCGGTGCGGCCGCGCCCGTCCCCGTGCCGCCGGCCGTGCCGCTGCTCGCGCCCCCGGCGCCCGTCGCGCGGCCGGGCGCCCCGCGCAGCCCCGAGACGCCGGCGGCGCGGGCCCGGGCCCGCGCGCTGCCCGCGACCCCCGCGCCCGTGACCGCGCCGCCCCCGGTGCGCGACGCGTCCTTCGCTCCCGTCGTGGGCCGTCCCGCCCCGTTCAACCCCGGTGGCCGCTCGCAGGCCGCCTACGCCGCCGGCATCGGCCGCGCGAGCACCGACACCTCGGCCCCGGTGCGCCGCAAGCGCCGCGGCTCGGCGCTGCGCGCGCTCGCCACCGTCGGCGTCCTGCTCGTCCTGGCGGGTGCGGGCAAGGTCGCCGGCCCGGGCGTGTGGCAGGCCGCCCAGGACTGGTCGCGCGCGAGCGTGGTCTCGGACCTGGACGGCCTGGCGGCCGCGGAGGCCAGCTACCGGGCGCTCAACGGCACCTACGCCTCGGACCTGTCGCAGCTGTCCGTCCCGGACTCCTTCAACGACGTGCGGATCCTCAGCGCCGGCGCCGACGACTTCTGCCTGCGGGGCGAGGGGCTGGTCGGCGCACCGGTGCACTACTCCCCGCGGACCGGCGTCAGCGACGTGCCGTGCGCCCGCCCGTGATCAGCTCGCGCTGATCTCCGCGTAGGCCGCCTGCAGCAGCGCCGGGTCCGGGCCCTCCAGGCGCGAGGGGCGGCCGATGCCGTCGAGCACGACGAAGCGCAGCAGCGCCCCCCGGGACTTCTTGTCCCGCTTCATGGCGTCCAGCAGCTGCGGCCAGCGGTCGCCGCGGTAGGTCGTCGGCAGGCCCAGCGAGGTCAGCACCGCGCGGTGCCGGTCGGCGTCGGCGTCGGAGAGGCGCCCGGCCATCCGGGCCAGCTCGGCGACGTAGACCAGGCCGACGCTGACGGCGGCGCCGTGGCGCCACTGGTAGCGCTCGACGAGCTCCACGGCGTGGGCGAAGGTGTGCCCGTAGTTGAGGATCTCCCGCAGGTCGGACTCCTTGAGGTCCTCCCCCACGACGCGCGCCTTGACGCGCACGGCGCGCTCGACGAGCTCGGCCAGCACCGACGAGCGCGGGTCGGTGGCCGCCTGCACGCCGGCCTCGACGAGCTCGAGGATGCGCTCGTCGGCGATGAAGCCGCACTTGACGACCTCGGCCAGCCCGGCGCGCAGGTCGTGCGGCGGCAGCGTGTCGAGGGCGTCGAGGTCGCACAGGACGCCGGCGGGCGGGTGGAAGGAGCCGACGAGGTTCTTGCCCTCGGCGGTGTTGATGCCCGTCTTGCCGCCCACGGCGGCGTCGACCATCGCCAGCAGCGTCGTCGGCACGTGCACGACCCGCACCCCGCGCAGCCAGGTGGCGGCCACGAACCCGGCCAGGTCGGTGACCGCTCCCCCGCCGACGCCGACGACGGCGTCGGAGCGGGTGAAGTCCGACTGGCCGAGCACGGTCCAGCAGAAGGCGGCAACCTCGGCGGACTTGGCCTCCTCGCCGTCGGGCACCTCGGCGAGCACGGCCTCCAGCCCCTGGGCGACCAGGTCGTCGCGCACGGCCTCACCGGTGGTGCGCAGCGCCCGCGGGTGCACGACGAGCACCTTGGCCACCTTCGGGCCCAGCAGGCCGCGCAGCTCCCCCAGCAGCCCCCGGCCGATGAGGACGTCGTAGGGCGCCTCGCCCGGGACGGGGATGCGGACGGTCTCGGTGCTCATGGCTCCTCCGGGGAGTGCTGCGGCGCACCGGGCAGCGCGCCGTCGGGAGCGGGCGTGCCCGCCCGGGTCGTGTCGAGCACGGCGAGCGCGCCCAGCACCGCCGCCGCGACATCGGCGGCCGGCCGCCCGTCGGTGAGGACCTCGACGTCGGCGAGCGCCGTGAACACCGCGCGCCGCTCGGCGTGCAACTGCTCCAGGTCCCCGCGCTGCAGCACCGGCCGGCCGGTGTCGCCGCGGGTGCGCTCGCGGACCTGCGTCAGGGAGACGTCGAGGTGGACGACGGTGTGCCCGCGCAGCCGCGCGCGGGTGCCCTCGCGCCCGCACGCCCCGCCGCCGAGGGAGACCACGGCCTGCGGGCCGGCCAGCACGTCGGCGACCGCGGCCTCCTCGAGGTCGCGGAAGGCGGGCTCGCCGTCGGTGCGGAAGATCTCGGGGATGCCGCGGCCGGTGCACTGCTCGATCACCGCGTCGGTGTCGGTGGAGGGCAGCCCCAGCTGCGCGGCGAGCAAGCGCCCCACGGTGCTCTTGCCGGCGCCCATGAAGCCGACAAGCACGATCACGGGGAGGCTCCTGCGGTCGGGGACGGGCTGCGTCCCGCATCCTAGGCCGGGACGCAGGAAGGGCCCGCACCCCGAGGGGTGCGGGCCCTGCGCGCAGCGGCCGGCGTCAGCTGACGGCGGCGTCGCCGAAGTAGACGCGGTTGACGTCCGGGGCGGCCGGCGTCAGCGCCGCGTTGGGCGACGTGGTGACGACCTTGAGGTTGTCGACACCGCGCACATCCACGTCGAAGGCCACCGGGGCGCCCTTCGCGACGACGCCCGAGGCCAGCAGCTTCTCGTCGCCGTAGACGGCGACGGTGGAGGTCAGACCGCTGGTGTTGCCGTCGGCGATCCCGGCCACCATGGTGAAGCGGGAGCGCTTCGCGCCCAGCGACCAGGTGCCGTAGTCGGAGTTGCGGGGATCGGCGTCGAAGGCGGTCGAGCGCGGGTAGAAGCGCCCCGCGATCGTCGCGTGGTCGTGGCGGTAGCGACCGCTGCCCTGCACGTAGGGGAGGCCGTCGAGGTAGGTCTTCGGCGCGGTCCCGGGCGGCTGGCAGTTGGTGCGCTTGGCCGCCTCCTCGGTGATGCGGCTCGGGCCGCCGATCGCGTCGAGGTCGGCGTCCTCGCCGTACGGAGCCTGCAGCCGCTCGATCTCCAGGTTCGTCTGCTCGGTCAGGCAGGTGCTGGCCGTGAGCAGCAGGGGTCCCTCGTGACGGCCGGCGCGCGCGCCGGCCGCGAGGGCGTCGGCGAACGTCTCCCCGGAGGCGAGCGTGACCTCCTCCGCGTCGCGGAAGAACGCGGCGCTGACGCGGTTCGCCGTGTCGTAGCGGTCCGTGCCCGCGATGCGGGTGACCGGGCCGGAGGTGAACTCCCGCAGGCGTGCCAGCACCGCGTCACCGACCCGGTTCGCGCCGCCGACGACCGTGATGGCCTGCGGGCGCAGCCGCTGCAGCTCGGCGACGACGGACGCCGGGACGCTGTCGCCCTGCACGAGCAGCAGGGGCGAGTCCACGTGCGCGGCCGCGGCGCTGCCCGCCAGCGCGTCCGGGTAGTCGTACCCGGTGGCGATGACGACGTTCTGCACCCCGGCCGCCCCGGCGGCCGGGGTCGGGTACGAGACCGCCGACAGGGCCGCGGCGGTATCGAAGCGGTCCGCACCGCTGACCCGGCTGAGAGCGGCCCGAGTGTTCTGCTGCAGCCAGGTCATGACGTCGGCGCCGACGGAGGCCTCCCCGCCGACGACGACGACCTTGGAGGCGTAGACGATCCGCTCGCGGACGGCCTGCGGGAGCGCACCGCGTTCGGTGAGGTAGACGTTGCCACCCTCCACCGGCTTGCCCTTGCCGGCCACCGCGCCGGCGGTCAGGCCGTCGGGGTAGTTCGTGCCGGACACCACGTACGCGGTGTTCGTGGGCAGGTCGTCGACGAGCGCGGAGGTGATGTAGCGGTCCGCGCCGTAGACCTGGTGGAAGCGGACGGGAGAGGCGTCCGCGGCCGTCGCAGCCGCTCCACCGACGAGGCCGGCGAGGACGACCGCGGCCGTGGCACGCCGAGTGGCGGCGGGGGACGTGCGGATCATGGTGGTCTCCGAGGTGGTGGAGGGTCTGGTCGGGGTGGGCGGCGTCTCAGAAGGTGATGCCGGCGTTCTCGCCGCCACCGATCACGGTGAAGTACTGGGTGCCGCCGGCGGTGAAGACCGCGACGTCACCGCGCGCGATCGAGTCCAGGCCGATGCCCTTGAAGACCAGCGGGGTTCCGGGGACGGCCTCGCCGGCCTCGACCCAGACACCGGGCTCGTCGTTCACCTGGACGAGGTACTTGTCACCGCGCCCGCCGATCCAGCGGATCGTGCCCGTGACCTTGCCGACGACCGCGTCCGCGAGCTTGGTGTCCGCGGCGACGATCCAACCGAAGGCCTCGGTGTTGGTGTCGGCGAGCTTGGCCTGGCTGCTGGGCACGAAGACGGCCTGCCACACGTAGTCGTCGGTCACGCTGCAGTTCTTCGTCGTGCGGTTGATCCTCGCCGCGTCCTCGGAGGTGGCGGCGTTCTTGACCTGCTGCTCGCAGGCAGCCTTCTCCTCCGCGGTCATCGGCCGTTCCGTCGTGATGCCCCACGGGCGGTACACGGTCGAGGTGGAGGGGACGAGCGAGCCGGCGGTGAGCGAACCGGCGACGGGGTTGGTGCCGTCGGCGTCGAGGGTGAAGCCGCCCTCGCCGGTGGTGCTGCCCTCGGGGATCCCGTCGAACCTGACGACCCCCTTCTGCCAGGCGGGAGCGGTCGAACGGCTGACGGTCGGCGTCGCCTTCGGCGGGGTGGCGGGCGTCGTGGTGGTCGCCGTCGGGGCCTTCGTCGTCGTAGCGGTGGCCTTCGCGGTCGCCGACGGCTTGACGGTCACCGCAGAACCCCCCGCCGCCGGGGCGCTCGTCCCGGTGACGCCGGTCGAGCCGGTCGAGCCGGTCGAGGTGCCGCTCCCCTCCGCCTGCGCGGTCGATTCCACGTCGGCGGCGGCAGCGGGGGTGGCCAGCTGGTCGAAGATGTCGCGGCCGTTCGCCGCGAAGGCGACGGAGGAGGACGGTCCCGTCGTCTCGGACACCGAGGGTGTCGCGAGAGCCCCCGGTGCGCCGACGGCGGAGGCGTCCGCGGAGGGGACGCTGCCCAGCCACAGGAACGCACCGGCACCGCCGGCGAGGACGGCCACGGCCGCCACGCCCCCGAGCACGGCGCGCACCGGCCGGCGGTCGCCCGGCACCTCGTCGAAGAACCCGGGCAGCTCGACCTCGGGCAGCTCGGCGGACTCGTCAGCGGGCTTGCCCCACATCAGCTCTCACTCCCGTCGGTCGTGGTGGTGGCGGTGCCGGCCTCGGTGGTGCCGGCGGTCTGCGCGTCGCGCATGACGAAGACGCGGCCGGTCACCGTCGTGGTCACGCCCTCGCCCCCGTCCGTCGTGCTGGTGGCGAGGCTGAGGTCGTCGACCAGCAGGAAACGGCCCATGTCGGCCTGCAGCTGCTTGAGGAACAGCTCGGTGCCGGCGAAGGCGCCCTCGGTGGTCAGGGTGATCGGGAGGTCCACGACGACGGGACCGCTGGTGTCGGCCGCCGCGCCCGTGGCGTCGACGCCGTGCAGCACCGGGGCACCGGGGGCGACCGACAGCAGGGTGATCCCGCTGGCGGTGGCGTAGGTCTCAACCTGCCGCAGCAGCTGCTGCGTCTGCGCCTCGGCCGGCAGCTCGGCGGTGATCGCGGCGATCTCGGCGCGGCGCTCGTCGAGGGTCGCGAACTGCGCCTCGAGCAGCGCCGTCTCCTGCTCCAGCACCTGGTTGTCCTGCTGCGCCTGCAGCGTCTGGGTCGCCAGGTCCGCCGCCTCCGCGCGCTTGGGCGCGATCAGCAGGAAGTAGGTCGCCAGCAGCACCAGCACCGCGAGGACGCCGGTGCCGGCGATCCAGACGGTGTTCTTGTTCTGCGTCATCTCGTCGGGCCTCCTGTCGTCTCTCGGGTCACCGCGTCGACGACAGGGCGTCGTCGGTGAGCGTGGTGGTGGTGGTGAAGGTGATGAGCCCGGTGGCGGGATCGAGGGTGGAGCTGCTCAGGCGGGTGCCGGTCATGCCGCCGATGGTGTCCACCGCGTCCATGAACGCCGCCACCTGCGCCTGGCTCCTCGTCTGGCCGGTCACCGAGACCGTGCCGATGCCGGCGACCGCGAGGGGGTCGGCGCCGACGACCTCCTCCGCCGCACCCGTCGCCGCACCGGTCGCCGCACCCGGGGTGACCTTCAGGTCGACGGCCGTGAGCGCCAGGTCGAGCGGTGCTCGGCCGGCGAGCTGGTCCAGGAGCAGGTACGTGGGCACGTCGCCGGCCGTGACCTGCCGCTGGACGTCCTTGGCGTCCTCCAGCTGGCCGAGGACGACGGGCACGTCGGCGTAGGCGCGCTGGGCCTGCTGCAGCTGCAGCGTGCGCTGCTGCTCGGCGGCGAGGGCCTCCTTGGCCGTCGAGACGTGCCCGGCCGTGACGAGGGTGGCCGCGCACGCGACGCCGGCGACGGCCGCCAGCCCCGCGCCGAGCCCGATGCGCAGCAGCCGGCTGCCGCGGGCCGCGGCGACCTCGCGCGGCAGCAGGTCGACGCGGACCACGCTGGTGCGCGTGGTGAGCGCGTCGAGCGTCTGGAGGCTCATGAGACCGCTCCGAGGGCGAGGCCGACGGGCACCGCCGCCAGCGGGTGGATGGCTGCGAGCTGGTGCTCGTCCAGGCCGGTGCGGCCGAGGCGCACGTTGGAGAGCACGTCGGCGGGGGCGACCGGCTTGCGGGTGACCTGCTGCAGCTTGTGCGAGACGTCCGCCAGCAGGGACCCGCCGCCGGAGACGAGGATCCGCTCGACGGGGAACTGGGGGTTGGAGGCCGCGTAGTAGTCCAGCGAACCGCGGACCTCGTCGACGAAGACCTCGGTCATCAGCTCCACGGCCGAGGCCGCCAGCTGGGCCTCGGCGTCCGTCAGCTCCTCGGCGTTGCCGCGCTTGACCGCCTCGGCCACCGAGGAGGGCAGGCCCACGCGCTCGGCGATCGCGTCGGTGATGTCCTGACCGCCCATGAGCAGGATGCGGACGAAGCGGGGCGAACCGCCGGAGTGGATGACGAGGTTGCTGACCCGGGCGCCGATGTCCAGCAGCGCCTCGGTCGCGACGTCGCTGTGCTGCTTGCCCGCGGCGCGCAGCACGGCGAAGGAGGTCAGGTCGACCGACGTCGCGCGCAGGCCGGCCGCCTCCACCGCGTGCACGTTGGACAGGACCGCGTCGCGGGTCGCGGCGACGAGCAGGCCGCGCAGGCGCCGGCCGTCCTCGTCGTTGAGCTCCTCGGTGACGTGGAAGTCCAGGACGGAGTCCTCGACGGGCATCGGCAGGTACTCCTGCACCTGCAGCGGCAGCGAGGACTTCAGCTCGGCCCGAGGCAGCCACGGCAGCTCGAGCTGGCGCACGACGACGCGCTGGCTGGCGACGCCGAGGGCCACGCGCTTGCCCTTGAAGCCGCTGGCCTTCCACAGCGTCTTGAGCGCCTCCACGACCGCGGGGCGGTCGAGCACCTCGCCGTCGCGGACCGCCCCCTCGGGGAGGGCGACCTGCCCGAACTTCTCCAGCGTGATGCCGTCACGTCCGTAGGACAGCTCGGCGGCGCGAACGCCCGAAGTGCCGATGTCGAGACCGACGGCGGTTCGTCCGGGCACGTCGCCTCCTCCAGAGTCGGTGGGTGGTGGGCCCGGTGGGGCCCGAGGTGATGATCGGAACCGCCGGCACCCTCCTTGAGGCCGCTGCGGCGATGTCGCCCGATGGGACCCGGGCGCGCGGGTTCAGACGGTGCCCAGTCCCACGAGGGAGAGGTACCAGTCCCCGACCGGCTCGGCGACGACGAGGGCGAGCAGCGCGCCAACCAGCATCGCCGGCCCGAAGGGCATCTTCGAGCGCCGGCCCGCGGCGGTGAACAGCACGAGGGGGACGGCGACGAGACCGCCGAGCAGGAAGGCCAGGAAGCCGCCGACCGCCAGCGCGTCCCAGCTCCACCAGGCGAGGTAGAGACCCAGGACCCCGGCCAGCTTCACGTCCCCGAGGCCCATGCCGCCGGGTTTCACCACGAAGACGACCGCGTACAGCAGGAAGAGCGCGCAGCCGCCGGCCAGGGCGCGCAGCAGGGCCGCCCAGTCCCCCGACCCGGCGCTCGCCGCGGTCAGCAGGACCAGGGCGACGCCGTAGGACGGCAGGACGATGCGGTCCGGCAGCCGGTGGACCTGGAGGTCGATCAGCGTCAGGGGGACGGCGATCCCGGCCAGGTACAGGTACGCGGGCAGGGCCCAGGTCGGCCCCACCACGGCGGCGGTGGCGGCGAACAGGACCCCGGTCGCGAGCTCCACGAGGGGGTAGCGGACGCTGATGGGCGCTGCGCAGTCCCGGCAGCGCCCGCGCAGCAGCACCCACGAGAGCACCGGCACGTTGTCGCGCCGGCGCACCTCGTGGCCGCACCCGGGGCACCGGCTGGCGGGACGCACGACCGAGAGCCCGAGCGGCACCCGGTGGGCGACGACATTGAGGAAGGAGCCGACGAGCAGGCCGAACAGGCCGGCGGCGACGACCTCAGGCGACATCGTGCTGGACCTCGCGCACCGCGCTGACGCCAGGGTCGCTGATGAGCTGCGGGGCGTTCCACTTCTGCGCCGAGCCGCCGTTGCAGGCCGCCGAGACCATGCGGGAGAAGTTCCCGTTGTTCCACCTCGGCCCGACGCTCAGGCAGCGGCCGGAGAAGTCCACGAACGTGTAGCTGTCGGCGTAGTCCGGCATCTTGTAGAAGCGGGTGAACCGCTGCTCGGCGCGGCCATCGCAGGTGCGGAAGACGAGGTTGGCGTCCGCGTCGGCCACCGACGCGGCCGCCGCGGTGAGGCAGTACTTCCTCGCCGGGTCGTTGTGCTGTAGGACGTAGATGCTCTGCGTGGCGGCGATGTTCTCGGTGTAGTACCACTTGTGGTTCCACTTGAGCTTGCTGCCGCCCGACGGGTCCTGCTTGCAGGGATAGATGATCATCAGCGAGTAGTTGATGTCCTCGTTGGTGACGTCCATGCAGCGGCCGAATTCGAAGTAGTTGACGATCTGCTTGGTCTGGTAGGACGCCGCACCGGCACCGACGCTGGGGTCGGGGGCGAAGGAACCCCACTCCTGGTCGCTGGCGCAGGCGCCGTTGCGCAGGACCCTGCCGGCCATCGCGGTGTCCGCGACGTTCGAGCCGGTCCCCAGGCAGCGGCTGCCGTAGTCGGTGTTGCCGTTGTTCTGCCCCTTGAACCGGGCACCACCCTCGTAGCTCCACAGCTGTGCGGGCTTCGCCGGGTCGCACACCGCCAGCTCGACGTCGGCGTCGGCGTTAGTTTTGCCCTGCAGGCACAGGCGCGTGGCCTTGAGCGTGCTGGCGAGCACGATGGTGTAGTCCGTGTTGTAGACCCACATCTGCCTGACGTCGTTGAAGGCGCAGGCGCCGGACGCGACGTACTTGACCTTGGCGCCGACCGTCGCGGACTCCGCCTGCAGGCAGTACTTGCTCCCGGGCGCGCTCCACATGATGCCGCCGGCGATGTTGCCGTTGTCGAGCTGGAAGGAGTAGAGCGCCTTCAGCTTGCGGTTGCCCACATCCGCGGCCTGACCCTTCACGGCGGGCGCCGCGCCCTCGGAGGTGATGACCGCGTGCGAGGGGACGTACTGCGTGCCGCCGCCGGGGGTGCAGGTGATCCTGCGGATCGCCTGCTCGGCGGCCGACAGCTCGGTCGGGTCGGTGTCGTAGTAGGTGATGGACACCGAGTAGTTCTGGTTCCCGACGGCTCCGGTGAGCGAGCAGGGCAGCTTGTTCTTGCCCCCGAAGGCGACGTTGTCGGCGTTGTAGGTGCCGATGGCCGCCCGCATCTGGGAGGTCGCCGCGTCGATCCCCGCCTGCGCGGTGGCCAGGGTCGCGGTGCGCTTGGCCTGCACGCGCGTGGGCAGCATCTGGCTGAGGACGAGGCCGAGGATGACGACGCTCAGCGCCGCCGTCACGAGCACGCTCGTCATGACGATGAGCAGCGCGGCGCCCTCGTCCTGCCGGCCGTGCTGCGCGTCGAGGCGGGTCCGCAGGATCCGCACGAGTCCAGTCATCGTCCTCACCGGGTCCGGTTGGTCGTCGGGGAGCAGACCGCGGACCCGAGGTTCGAGTCGGACTGCGAGCTGCTGTTCTGTGCCGTGAAGGTGGTCTGCAGGACGTCCACCGCCCGGCGGCTGCCGTCGGAGGCGCGGCGCGGGGACTCCAGGCGCACGGCGATGGTCTGCTGCCTCAGCTCGTCCGTCGTCCCCGCGGCCTGGGTGGCCAAGGTCCGGGTGAAGGGCTGCCGGGTGGCGTCCGTCAGCAGCGCCGCGTCGGTGGACAGGCCCGTCGCCAGCGTGCGCCAGGTGGACCCCGCGGGTTGCGTCGAGTCCCACGACCGCTCCTCGAGCAGGCCGGAGGAGACCGCGTAGCGCCACTGCGTGCACCGGGGGTTCCCGCCGTCGACGATGGGGTCGCGGAACTCCACCCACCACGCGCCGTCCACGACGGCCGGCGCGTTGACAGACTCCGCGTAGCGGGCCTCGAGGTCCATCGCCTGGAACGCCTTGCGCATCTGGTCGGTGGCGTCCGACACCTGCTGCGTGCGGTTGGTGTCGCGGACCATCAGCTGCAGACCGGCCACGAAGACGGCGAAGCAGATCGAGAAGATCAGCATCCCGACGAGGGTCTCGACGAGGGTCATGCCCTCGTCGGCGGGCTGCTCGCTCACGCGATCACCTGGACCGTGAGGTTCGTGGCGGCGGTCCTGAGGTTGCTGGAGTCGCCGACACCGCGCAGCACGTACGTCCACCGGCACGTCTCCAGCGCGTTCGCCGTGGTGACGGTGAACCGGTTGCTCGTGCCGACGCGGGTCAGACCGCAGCTGCCGGCCGTGCGCACGGGGGTCTCGACGTACACGGACGGCCCTCCGGTGGGCTTGTCGTTGGCGAGCACGTCGATCGTCGTGGCGCTCGTCAGGAGCTTGGCGGTGAAGGTGTCGGCGGTGGCGACCGGCTGCACCGGGACGGTCATCGTCACCGTCTTGGAGGCCTGGCCGTCGTTGTTGCGCACGAACCAGCGCACCCAGTAGGTGCCCACCGTGTTCAGCGGCGGCGTGAACGTGAGCTCCTTGCCGGAGAAGCGGGTGGCGGCGTCGTAGGGCGCGCCGTCGATGTTGAAGCTGCCGGTGCCGGCATTGGTGGAGCTGACGTAGATCCGGGAGTACTGGTCGGTGTTGCCGGCGTCCACGAGGGTGCGCAGCGACACGGCGCTGGAGGTGCCGGTCTGCGCGGTGGTTCCCTGCGTGCTCGGCTCGATGACGGGAGCCGGCGTGACGCTCCAGCGCAGCTCGGCGGAGGGGTCCACGAGGGTGTCGGTGCGGTAGGTGCAGGTGCCGGCCTGGCAGCGCGAGGAGCGGGCGCCGTTGGACCAGCTCACCTCGACGATGACGCGGTACATCCGGACGTGGCCGGTGACGGTGCTCTGCGCGTTGCTCGCGCCGGCCCTCGTGCACTGCTCGTTCGAGACGCTGCCGGTCGGCCGGAAGCAGACCCCGACGAGCGTGGAGATCCGGTAGGTCTGCCCCTGCTGCTGCACGGTCGACGTCAGCGGCAGCGCGGGCACGGAGGCGGCACCGGCCGAGGAGTCCCAGGCGGGGAGCGTGCTGGTCTTGAGCGGCGCGGTGGAGGCGCTCCACTGCGTGTTCACCGCGTTCTCTGAACGGCCGGCGAGGAGGTACTTGACCTGGACGGCGCGCGCGGAGTCCATGGCCTGGGTCGCCAGCGCGGTGGCGGCCTGGTTGCGCTGCTGCTCGCTGGCGGCGACGGAGCCGCGCAGGAAGAAGGCGGCGGTCGAGGCGGCGATCGCCGCGAGCAGCACGAGGGCGACGACCACCTCGACGAGGGAGAAGCCGGCATCGCGGTGGTCTCCCGGCGACGGGTCCGTCATGTCCGGCCCTCCCTGAACGTCGTGCGCCCCGTCGGGCGGTCGGTGCACCACGGACCTGCCGCGGGGCCTTCGGAGTGGTGATCGGTGCCCGTTCCGCACGTCTTGAGCGCGCGCCACGGCCAGGGGGCCGGGTTCACCCGAGCGGGCTCGTGCAGGCCTGATCCTGGCTCACCGCACCGGAGCGGCTGCTCGTGATGGCGATCCAGGACCCGGAGCGGGAGCGGACCGAGATGCAGTAGTCGTCTCTGCTGTGCTGGTAGACCAGGGATGCGGCTCCGGCGGCGACGTCCTTGGACCGCTTGACGGTGGCCGCGTTCGCCGGCACGGGGGTGGTGTCGGACCACACCACGGCGTCGGGATAGGTCTGCGACCCGCTGAAGTACGCCTCCAGCTCGTTCTGAGCAGCGCGTACGTCGGCGCGGGCCTGGGCATCGAAGGCGCGATTGCGCTGCGCGAGGAAGCTGGGGATGGCGATGGCGGCCAAGATCCCGATGACGATCATGACGACGAGCAGTTCGATCAGGGTGAAACCCCCGTCCTGCGCACACCGATTCCTACGCACCGCAACATCTCGATTCTTCGATGGGAACGACGAACGGCGCCCGACTCATGGCCGGGCGCCGTTCGACGTGCTTCAGGGTCAGGCGGTGGCGCTGGTGCAAGCACCGGTGACGACGCCGGAGGTGGCGTTCGTCACCTTCCAGAAGGTGCCGGACTTCGACTTCACGGAGACGCAGTAGTTGCCCGTGGCGTCGTCCTTGAAGTAGGCGGGAGCCGCGGTGTCGACGTTGGCCGAGCGCTTGATGTAGACCGTGGTGGCAGAGGCGTTGGTGGTCGGCGCCGGGCCCCAGGCCACAGCCGTCGGGTACGCCTGAGCGTCGGTGTAGTAGGTCTCGAGCTCGGTCTGAGCAGCACGCACGTCGGACTTCGCCTGGGTGTCGTAGCCCTTGTTGCGCTGGTTCAGGAAGGTCGGGATGGCGATGGCGGCCAGGATCCCGATGATGATCATGACGACGAGGAGCTCGATCAGGGTGAAGCCCTGGTCCTTCTCGTCCATGGCCTTGCGGATGCGAGCGAGCATTCGACGCTCTCCTTCGTGAGTGTGAGTACCGGAGCCGCTCGCGTCTCGCGCACCGGCTGGTGTGCGGCTCTGATGGAGGTATCGGTGCGGCCCGCGGAAGCTTGAGCACCTTCGTCACCGCGTCACCCGAACGGTGCATCCGCCGGCGGGCAGGAGAACGCAGACGGCCCGTGCGCCATCGCGCACGGGCCGCCGGAGGTGCTGGGATCAGCCCTGGACGAGGTCCATGACCTTGAAGATGGGCAGGTACATGGCCACGATCATCGAGCCCACGATGCCGCCCAGGAAGGCGATCATGAGGGGTTCGATGAGGCTCGTCAGGGCCTCCGTGGTCGCCTCGACCTCCTGGTCGTAGAAGTCGGAGATCTTGTGCAGCATGGCGTCCAGGGCACCGGTGTCCTCGCCGACGCTCATCATCTGCACGACCATCGCCGGGAAGACGGCGTGCTCGGCGAGCGGGCCGGCCAGCGAGCGCCCCGAGCGCACGCTCTCCATGACGTCCTTGGCTGCGCGCTCGATGACGACGTTCCCGCTGGCGTCACCGACGATCTCCAGGCTCTGCAGGATGGGCACGCCCGAGCGCAGCATGGTGCCGAGGTTGCGGGTGAAACGGCTGAGCGCGATCTTCTGCGACAGCAAGCCGAAGATGGGCACCTTGAGCTTCAGCGGGTCGACCAGCTCGCGGACCTTCCGCTCGTCCTTGACCTTGCGCCAGACGATCGGAGCGACGATCGCCAGCACCACGCCGATGGGCGCCGCGTACTTCATGAGGTGGGAGAGCACCACGAGGATCCGGGTGGGCAGCGGCAGCGTCCCGCCCATGTCCGCGAACATCTGCGCGAAGATC
Organism: Kineococcus aridisoli; assembly: GCF_050871885.1. NCBI lineage: Bacteria > Bacillati > Actinomycetota > Actinomycetes > Kineosporiales > Kineosporiaceae > Kineococcus > Kineococcus aridisoli. The sequence continues at coordinate 15,731 of NZ_JBJLSF010000035.1, forward strand.
GGGACGATGAACAGCAGCATCCCGACGACGGCGAGGATGGCGATGACGAAGACGACGACCGGGTAGGTCATCGCCGCCTTCACCTTGGCCTTGAGCTTCACCTCGGCCTCGAAGTTGTCCGCGATCTGCACGAGGACCTGGTCGAGGAAACCGCCGACCTCGCCGGCCCGCACCATGTTGACCATGAGCGGGGGGAAGACGTCGCGGTGCTTGACGAGGGCGCTCGACAGCGAGGTGCCCGCCTCCACCTCGGCGCGGCACTCCTGCAAGGTGGCGGCGAGCTTCTTGCTCTCGGTCTGCTCCGCGAGGATCGACAGCGCCTTGAGCAGGGAGAGGCCGGAACTGACCATCGTGGCGAACTGCCGCGACATCAGCGCCAGGTCCTTGAGCTTGACCCGGTTCCCCCCGGGCAGGTTGATCTCCATCTGCATGCCCTTGCCGGCCTGGCTCTGGGCGATGGAGACGGGGGCGAGCCCCTGGCTGACGAGGCGCTGGGCGACGAGCGAGCGGTCGTTGGCCTCGAGGGTGCCCTTGACGAGCTTTCCGGTGCGGTCGCGCGCGGAGTAGTCGAACGTCGTCATGCCCGGCTTGGCAGCCGGCTTCGCGGGCGCCTTGGTGGCGGTGGCCATCGTGTGTCGTCCTCTCAGCGCCCGGTCAGGCGACGGAACTCGTCGGCGGCGTGGCACTTCTCCAGGCCGTGTTCGAACGTGATCTGGCGGGTGCGCACGAGCTCGGCGAGGTGCTGGTCGAGGGTGTGCATGCCGAACTGGGCGCCGGCCTGCATCGCGGAGCCGATCTGGTGGGTCTTGCCCTCGCGGATGAGGTTGCGGATGGCGGGAGTGGCGACGAGCACCTCGGTGGCGACGACGCGGCCTCGGCCGTCGGCGCGCTTGCACAGCGTCTGGCAGACGACGCCCTGGATCGCCGAGGCGAGCTGGACGCGGATCTGCTGCTGCTGGTGCGGGGGGAAGACGTCGATGACGCGGTCGATGGTCTGCGCGGCGTCCTGGGTGTGCAGGGTGCCGAAGACGAGGTGGCCGGTCTCGGCGGCGGTCAGGGCCACCGAGATCGTCTCCAGGTCGCGCATCTCGCCGACGAGGATGATGTCGGGGTCCTGGCGCAGGACGTGCTTGAGGGCGTTGGCGAAGGACTTGGTGTCCTCCCCCACCTCGCGCTGGTTGATGAGGCAGCTCTTGTGGCGGTGCAGGAACTCGATCGGATCTTCCACCGTCATGATGTGGTCCTTGCGGGTCCGGTTGGCCAGGTCGATGATCGACGCGAGCGTCGTCGACTTGCCGGAGCCGGTCGGGCCGGTGACGAGGACGAAACCCCGCTGGAGGTTGGCGAAGGAGCCGACGACGGGCGGGACGCCCAGGTCCTCCAGCGGCTTGATCTCGAACGGGATGCGCCGGAACGCCGCGCCGACGGACTCGCGCTGGCGGTAGACGTTGACGCGGAAGCGGGAGTGCCCGGGGACCTGGTAGGCGAAGTCCAGCTCGAGGTTCGCCTCGAAGACCTCGCGCTGCTTCTGCGTGAGGATCGCGTAGACCATCTCCTGCAGCGAGCGCGAGTCCAGCTTCGGGAAGCCCTCCATCGGCGTCAGCTCACCGGACAGGCGCGCGGTGGGGGCGGCGCCGCTGGTGAGGTGCACGTCGGAGGCGCCCAGCTCCAGGCCGGCGATGAGGACGTCGTTGACGCGGACCTTGCCGCCCTCGTCGGGCTCGCCGCCCGCGGTGACGAGGACCTCGGTGGGGGTGGCGACGGGTTCGGGTTCGGGGGCCAGCAGGGGGCGCACCGGCTGCGGCGGGGCGGCGGGCGCCAGGGAGTGCCGCGCGGGCTCGGCCGCGGCGGGTGCCAGGCCCACGCCGCCGGTGATCTCCTGGGAGTCGTTCTCCAGCTGGCGCAGCAGGGCGCTGATGTTCGGGCGCGGCGCGGGGACGCCGTCCTCGGGGCGCATGTTCACCGGGACGTACGGCTGCACCGGCTGCCCGCCCTGACCAGCGTTGTCCATCTCGCTCCCCACACCCGACACGACCGAGCACGCGCACGGCAGCGCTGGGTCCCCAGCGCTCTCCGGTGCTCATCGGCGCCGGGCGAGGGCCTCTTGAGGTCGGCGATCACCGGTGTCAGCCGTTCGGGTGCCCTCCCCGGGTGGCCGCCGGAGCGCGCCCGGGGCACCGTGGAGGCCTGCCGCCCCGCTCGGGGAGCGGAGCGAGCGGGAGGGGCGGCGGTGGCGGCGAGGGACCGGGGGCCGGGCGCGGTGCGCCGCCGGGACCGCGACCTGTTCGTGGTGCGCGAGGAGCGCCCGCGGGGCGGGCCGCTGGGCTGGGCCGCCCTGGTCGTCGGCGTGCTCGCCGCGTTCGGGCTCCTGGCGCTGGCCCTGACCGTCGTGGGCGCCGTCCGCAGCCGCGACGAGGTGCAGCGGGCCGAGCGGAACCTGCCGGCCGTCGGGCGCTACGACTTCGCGGCGGCCCCGGCCGACCTGCGCAGCGGCTCCCCCGCCAGCGCGCCGGACCTGCGGGTGAGCGTGGTCTCCGTGCTCGTCGACGAGGACGCGGTGCGGGTGGACCTCCGCTGGACCACCACCGGGGACGCCCCCGCGAGGTGGGACTGCGGCCGCGACACGCTCCAGGCGGGCCGGTGGGAGGTCTACTCCCCGCGCCTGGAGCGGGAGGCCTCCGACGACACCGCCTCGCTGTGCGCTCAGGCGCGGGACGCGGCGCCGGTCGTCCTCGCGCCGGATGCCGAGCTCGCGGACTTCCACGTCTTCCCCCGCGACGCCGCGTGGGGGGCCGGACCGGCGCTGATCGGCGCGCGCACCCGCGAGCAGACCTCCCCGAGCGGCGACGACCCGGCCGACCTCACCCTCACCGTCGACCTGAGCACCGCCGAGCGCCGCTGAGCACGGGCGCACCCGCGGGCCCGCTCACCCGGCGGTCCTCGGCGGAGGGTCTGGTTCAGGCCCGGGCGCGCTCGGCCAGCGCCGCGAGCCCCGCGGCGCGCATCGCCGCCACCGGACCGGGCCGGCCGGTCATCAGCTCCACCTGCGCGACGGCCTGGTGCAGCAGCATCTCGAAGCCGCCGACGACGGTGCCGCCCCACTGCCGGGCCAGCGGCGTCGGCCAGGGCGCGTAGACGACGTCGAGCAGCAGCGGCCACCAGACGGGGCGGAAGGCGCCGAGCAGGGCCTGCGCCATGGCCTCCGAGCCGCCGATCGGCACGGTCGACAGCACGACGTCGGCGGTGAGGGCGACCGGCAGCTGCGACCAGTCGCGGACCTCCACCTCCCCGCCCAGGCGGGCCGCGACCGCGCGCAGCTCCAGCGCGCGGTCGGGGCTGCGCACGACGACGACGGGCCGGGGGCAGCCGGCCTGCAGCAGCGCCACCACGGCCGAGCGGGCGGTGGCCCCGCCGCCGAGGACCACGCCGCGCGAGATGCGCTCCGCGCCGGCCTCGGCGAGCGCGGTCACCAGGCCGATGACGTCGGTGTTCTCGGCCCGCAGCCGCACCCCGCGCCGGCCGGGGGTGTTGCGGCGGTCCAGGCGGGGGGTGACGACGACGGTGTTCACCGAGCCGACGGCGCGGGCGAAGTCGCTGACCTCGTCGACCAGCGGCACGACCGCCTGCTTGAGCGGCATCGTCAGGCTCAGCCCCGCCCACGAGGCGTCCAGGCCCTCGACGACGGCGGGCAGGCGCTCCTCGTCGACCTCCAGCAGGTCGTAGGTCCACCCGGTCAGGCCCAGGGCCTCGTAGGCCGCCCGGTGCAGGGCGGGCGAGAGGGAGTGCTGGATCGGGGAGCCGCAGACCGCCGCCCTCACGGTGCGGCCCCGCGGCCCGCCGACCGCCCCCGCCTGGGCGGCGGAGCCGGGGTCGGCGTCGGAGTGGGGGTCACTGGTTCTCCGGGTGCTCCCGCAGGTACGTGCGGAACAGCTCGACGTTGGCGGCGTGCTCGGTGTCGGTGGTCGCGAAGCGCGTCTCACCGGTGGCCAGGTCCACCGTGACGAAGTACAGCCACGGGCCGGGCTCGGGGTTCATGGCCGCCCGCAGGGCGTCCTCCCCCGGGTTGCTGATGGGCCCGGCGGGCAGGCCCGGGTGCAGGTAGGTGTTGAAGGGCGAGTCCGTGGCGCGCTGCTCGGCGGTCGTGGTGACCTTGGAGGAGCCGACGGCGTAGCTGACGGTGGAGTCCAGCTGCAGGTTCATCCCGATCGCCAGGCGGTTGGCCAGCACGCGCGTCACCTTGGCCATGTCCTCGGCGGTGCGGGCCTCCTTCTGGGCGATGCTGGCCTCCACGACGACGTCGTGGACGCGCTCGGCGGGCACGCCGAGGTTGGCCAGCACCTTGTTGGTCTGCCCGACCATCGCCGACAGCAGCTCCACGGCGCTCTCGTCGGGGTCGACGTCGTAGGTGGCCGGGAAGAGGTAGCCCTCCACGTTGCCGTTCGCGGCCGCCGGCAGGCCGAGCGCGGCCGGGTCGGCCAGGGCCGCCTGCAGCTCCTCGGCGCCGATGGACGTCTCGCGGCCGATGAGCTCCAGGACCTGCTGGGCCCGCAGGCCCTCGGGCACGGTCAGCTTGGTCGTCACCTTGGAGGCGGGGTCCAGCAGCAGGGCGACGGCCGCGGCCGAGGACATGCGCTCCCTGAGCCGGTAGGTGCCCGGCTGGATGCCGGCCATGCCCGGCTGGGCCTGGGCGGCGGAGACGAAGGCCCCGGACGTCTTGACGACACCCGCCTCGGCGAGGGTGCGGCCGATGGCGCGGCCGCTGTCGCCCTGGGAGACCTTCACGTCCACCGATCCGGTGCCCGAGCCCTCCCAGTCGTCGCTCTCGGTCAGCCGGGCGACGACGGGCCCGAGGGTGCCCCAGGCGGCCCAGGCGCCGCCGCCGACGACGCAGACCGCCAGCAGCAGGGCCACCAGGGCGCGCCGGCGGCGCACGCGGCGGCGCCGGCGGGCGCCGTCCGAGCGGGTGTCGGCAAGATCCATCAGGTCCATCATGAGCCTCAGCCCTCCGTGGCGTCGGGTCGTGCTCCGCCTGCGTCGAGTTCCGGGTGCGCGTGCTGCTGGTGGTGCTGGTCGTGCCGGTCCGCGCCAGCCTGCCCGCGGTGGCGGCGCTTGGTGCGGCCCTTCGGCGGCTGCACCACCCGTCCGGGGGCACGTCCGCTGGAGCGCTCGGCGTCGAGCGCCGCCTGCAGCAGCACGACGGCCGCCGCCTGGTCGACGACGGAGCGGAACTGCTTCTCCTTCTTGCCCGCGGCGTGCAGGACCCGGTGCGCGTCGACGGTGCTGAGCCGCTCGTCGACCATGCGCACGGGCACACCCGGCACGGACCGCACGATCTTCGCCGCGTACTCGAGCGCGCGCAAGGCCGCGGGGCCCTCGCTGCCGTCCAGCGACAGCGGCAGCCCCACGACGACCTCGACCGCACCGCGCGAGGAGACCTCCGCGGCGATCTCCGCGACGTCGGCGTCGTGCTCGGCGTCGCGGGCGAGCGTCCGCACCGGTGAGGCGATCACACCGGCAGGGTCGCACGCCGCCACGCCGACGCGGACGCTGCCGACGTCGACGGCGAGTCGGACTCCCGGGCGCACCCGCTGCCCGCCCCGGTCCCCGAGCCCGCTCAGCGCGAGCCGGTGACGCGCTGGCCGACGGCGTGCTCGATGCCCGCGAGCGCCTCGGCGACCTTGGAGGCGTCCTGGCCACCGCCCTGGGCGACGTCGTCCTTGCCGCCCCCGCCGCCGCCGAGCACCTGCGCGGCGGCGCGGACGAGCTCACCGGCCTTGACGCCCCAGCGGCGGGCCTCCTCGTTGGTCGCGACGACGACGACGGGGCGCTCCTTGGCGATCCCGGCGACGGCCACGACGCTGGGGCGCGCGTCCCCCAGGCGCGAGCGCACGTCGAGGACGAGCGTGCGCAGGTCGTCGGCGGAGGCCGGCCCGGCGTCGTGGGTGACGACGCTGACCCCGAAGGTGTCCTTGGGCGCCGCGGCGATCTGCGGCGCGAGGGCGAGGACCTGCCCGCCGCGCAGCCTGGCGATCTCCTTCTCCGCCTCCCCCAGCCGCGTCAGCAGGGAGCCGATGCGCTCGGGCAGCTCCTCCGGGCGCGCCTTGACGACGTCGGTGAGCTGGTTGACCAGCAGGTGCTCGCGGGTGAGGAAGTCGAACGCGTCGGCCCCGACGAGCGCCTCGATGCGGCGGGCGCCGGAGCCGATGGAGGACTCAGCGACGATCGAGACGAGCCCGACCTGCTGGGAGGTCAGGGTGTGGGTGCCGCCGCACAGCTCCTTGGACCAGTCCTCGCCGATGGAGACGACGCGCACCCGGTCGCCGTACTTCTCCCCGAAGAGGGCCATGGCGCCCGAGTTCAGCGCCGACTCGCGGTCCATGACCTGGGCGGAGACCTCCAGGTCGTCGTGGATGCGCTCGTTGACGACGGCCTCGATCTCGCGCACGACCTCGCCGCCGACCTGCGCGGTGGAGCGGTAGTCGAAGCGCATCCGGCCCGGGGCGTTCTGCGACCCCGCCTGGGTGGCGGTGTCGCCGAGGTGCTCGCGCACGACCTGGTGCACGAGGTGGGTGGCGGTGTGGGCGCGGCTGATGGAGCGGCGGCGGCCCGCGTCGACGACGGCGTGCACGGCGTCGCCGGCGACGAGCTCACCGCCGGTGACGGTGCCCCGGTGCACGTACAGCCCGCGCACGGGCTGCTGCACGTCGGTGACCGTGACGACCGCGCCGGAGGCCGTGGTGATCGTCCCGTGGTCGGCGAGCTGGCCACCGCCCTCGGCGTAGAAGGGGGTGCGGTCGAGGACGACCTCGACGTCGGTGCCGGCGGGCGCCGACGGGGTGCTGACCCCGCCCTGCAGGACGACGGAGACCCGCGCCTCCTCGGAGGCGACCTCGTAGCCGGTGAAGACGACCGGGCCGGTGAGGCCCTCCAGCGTCGAGCGGTAGATCGACAGGTCGACCCCGCCGGTCTTCTTGGCCTTCGCGTCCGCCTTCGCGCGCCCGACCTGCTCGGCCATCAGCGCGCGGAAGCCGGCCTCGTCCACGCCGACACCGGCCTCGGCGGCCATCTCCAGCGTCAGGTCGATGGGGAAGCCGTAGGTGTCGTGCAGCGCGAACGCGCGCTCGCCCGACAGCGACGAGCGGCCCGCCGCACGCGTCTGCTGCACGGCGGTCTCGAAGATCGCGGTGCCGGAGACGAGGGTGCGCCGGAAGGCGTCCTCCTCGGCGTAGGCGACGCGGGAGATGCGCTCGAAGCCGTCGCGCAGCTCGGGGTAGGAGGCGCTCATGACCTCCATCGAGGCCGGCAGCAGGTGCGGCAGCGCGGGCTCCTCGACGCCCAGCAGGCGCATCGCGCGCACGGCGCGGCGCACCAGGCGGCGCAGCACGTAGCCGGCGCCCTCGTTGCCGGGGGTGACGCCGTCGCCGATGAGCATGAGCGCGCTGCGGACGTGGTCGGCCACGACGCGCATGCGGACGTCGTCCTCGTGCACCGCGCCGTAGCGCTTGCCGGACAGCTCCGCGGCCTTGTCGAGGACGGGGCGCACCTCGTCGATCTCGTACATGTTGTCGACGCCCTGCTTGAGGAACGCCACGCGCTCCAGGCCCATGCCGGTGTCGATGTTCTTGGCCGGCAGCTCGCCCGCGACGTCGAAGTCGGTCTTCGTGCGCACCGCGGACAGCTGGTACTGCATGAAGACGAGGTTCCAGATCTCGATGTAGCGGTCCTCGTCGGCCTCGGGGCCGCCCTCGGCGCCGTACTCGGGGCCGCGGTCGAAGTAGATCTCCGAGCACGGGCCGCCGGGACCGGGCTGGCCGGTGTTCCAGTAGTTGTCGGCCTTGCCGCGGCGCTGGATGCGCTCGGCGGGCACGCCGACCTCGCGCCACAGCTGGAAGGCCTCGTCGTCGTCGAGGTAGACCGTCGTCCACAGCCGCTGCGGGTCGAATCCCAGGCCGCCCTCGGCCTCGGGGGTGGTCAGCAGCTCCCAGGCGAAGGCGACGGCCTCGCGCTTGAAGTAGTCGCCGAAGGAGAAGTTGCCGTTCATCTGGAAGAACGTGCCGTGCCGGGTGGTCTTGCCGACCTCGTCGATGTCCAGGGTCCGCAGGCACTTCTGCACGCTGGTGGCGCGCTTGTACGGCGCGGGCACCTGGGCGGTGAGGTACGGGATGAACGGCACCATGCCGGCCACGGTGAACATGAGGCTCGGGTCGGTCGACACCAGCGAGGCGCTCGGCACGACCACGTGCCCCTTGCGCTCGAAGAAGTCGAGCCACCGGCGACGGATCTCTGCCGTCTGCATCGGACGTGCCTCCTGTGTCGGGACTGCCGCGCGCGGGCCCGGGGGTGCGCGCGCGAGTGCTGCGGATCGTGCTGCGGAACGAGGTCCGACCCTACCCGCCCGGCCGGGCACCGGTGCGGTCGCGGTGCACGGGGTGATCACCGGGTGACCACCCGCCGATCACGGGCCGAGCACCTCGCGGGCGCGGCGCGCGACGGCCTCGAAGCGCTCGCGCCCCAGCGCCGCCCCCTCGCGGCGCACGTCCGCCGCGGCCACCCGCAGCAGCCGGTCCAGGCGCACCTCGCTGGGACGGCCCTGCCGGTCCCAGGCGCCGGAGCCGACGTCCATCCACACCCGCCCGCGGCGGGCCTCCTCGGCGGCGTCGCGGTCGTGGTCCTTGCTCGTGAGCATCAGCGCCAGCAGGTCCGCTCCCGGCTGCGGGCCGGTGCGGCCGACGACGAGCACGGGCCGGTCCTTGCCGCGCCCGTCGCCCTCCTCGTAGGGCACCCACGCCCACACGACCTCCCCCGGGTCGGGCCGGCCGTCGGCGCGCGGGGCGTACTCGATGCGCAGCGCCCCCGGGGCTGCGCCCGCGGCGGCGGGGGCGGCGGCCGACCCGGCGGGGCGGGCGACGTCGACGGCCCCGCCCGGTCGGCGGCCGGCGCGCGGACGGGGGCGCTCGGCGCCCGCGTCGGCCGCCGGCGGCGTGCTGCGGGGCGCGGCGCCGCGGGGGGCGGCCGAGCGCTGCAGCTCGCGCAGCGCCACCTCGCCGGCGCTGCGCAGGACCGAGGACAGCAGGCGGGTCAGGGCGGGCACCCGCGCGACGCTAGCGCGACGCCGGCGACGGGCGCCCGCCGCCGCTCAGCGGCCGCGCACGATGCGCCGCAGCCGGGCCACCCGCTCGCGCAGCTGCGCCTCGAAGCCGCGGTCGGTGGGCCGGTAGTAGTCGGTGCCGACGAGCTCGTCGGGGGCGTACTGCTGCTCGGCGACCCCGCTGGGCACCTCGTGCGCGTAGACGTACCCCCCGCCGTGGCCCAGCCGCTGCGCGCCGGCGTAGTGGCTGTCGCGCAGGTGCGCCGGCACCGACCCGCCCCGGCCGGCGCGCACGTCGGCGATGGCGGCGTCGATCCCGGCGTACGCGGCGTTGGACTTCGGGGCCGTCGCGTTGTGCACGACGGCCTGCGCGAGCACGATCCGCGCCTCCGGCATGCCGATCTGCGCGACGGCGTGCATCGCGGCCACCGCGGTCTGCAGCGCGGAGGGGTCGGCCATCCCGACGTCCTCCGCGGCCGAGATGACGATGCGGCGGGCGATGAAGCGCGGGTCCTCCCCCGCCTCCACCATCCGCGCCAGGTAGTGCAGCGCCGCGTCCACGTCGGAACCGCGCATCGACTTGATGAACGCGCTGGCGACGTCGTAGTGCTGGTCCCCGGCGCGGTCGTAGCGCACCGCGGCCCGGTCCAGCGCCCGCTCGGCCAGCGCGAGGGTGATCCGCGGGCGGGCCTCGGCGCCCCGGTCGTCGAAGGCGGCGCCCGCCGCGGCCTCCAGCGCCGTCAGCGCGCGGCGCGCGTCGCCGTCGGCCACCCGCACCAGGTGCTCGAGGGCGTCCTCGTCGACGTCCAGCTCCCCGGCCAGGCCCCGCGGGTCCGCCAGCGCGCGGTGCAGCAGGCCGCGCACGTCCTCGGGGGTCAGCGGGCGCAGCGTCAGCAGCAGCGAGCGCGAGAGCAGCGGCGTGACGACGGAGAAGTTCGGGTTCTCCGTCGTCGCGGCCACGAGCACGACCCAGCGGTTCTCCACCCCCGGCAGCAGCGCGTCCTGCTGGGCCTTGGTGAAGCGGTGGATCTCGTCGAGGAAGAGCACCGTCTGGCGGCCGTACAGGTCGCGCTCCCGGCGCGCGCCCTCCACGACCCCGCGCACGTCCTTGACGCCCGCGGTCACCGCCGACAGCTCGGCGAAGGTGCGGCCCGCGGCGTGCGCGAGCACGTGCGCCAGCGTCGTCTTGCCGGTGCCCGGGGGCCCCCACAGGACCACCGACGCCGGCCCGGCGCGGCCCAGGTCGCCGTCGGCGGCCAGGCGGCGCAGCGGGGACCCGGCGGCCAGCAGGTGCTGCTGGCCGACGACCTCGTCGAGCGAGCGCGGCCGCATCCGCACCGCCAGCGGGGCGCCGGCCAGGACCGCGGGCACGCCCGGGGCGCCGGCACCGGCCGCGGTGCCGTCCGCGGCGTCGGGGGAGAACAGGTCGGCCACGCGCCGACCGTACGTCCTGGCGGACCGGCGCCGGCACGACCCCCGGCGGCACGACCCCCGGCGGCGCGACCGGCCGCCGCGCGGGCGCCGGCCCGGTCGCCGACGGGCCGGTCCACCGCCTCCCGGGGCCCGCGCACACCCGGTGCACGCCCCCGGCACGCCCGGCGCTGGTCCGATCCGGTGACGACGCACAGGAGAAACCCAGCGTTCACCCCACCCGCTGGCAGGTCGCGGGCCGAGCATGGAGGCATGACCGCTCCCACCACCGGCCGCCGCTCGGAGCTCACCCGCCCCGACGGCACCCCGCTGCGCGTGCTCGTCGTCGACGACGAGTCGACGCTGTCCGAGCTGCTGAGCATGACGCTGCGCTACGAGGGCTGGGAGGTGCAGACGGCGGGCAACGGCCTGGACGCGGTCCGCGCCGCCCGCTCCTTCCGCCCCGACGCGGTGGTCCTGGACATCATGCTGCCGGACATCGACGGCCTGGAGGTGCTGCGCCGGCTGCGCGCCGACGCCACCGACGTCCCCGTGCTGTTCCTGACCGCCAAGGACGCCGTCGAGGACCGCGTCGCCGGGCTGACCGCGGGCGGTGACGACTACGTGACCAAGCCCTTCAGCCTGGAGGAGGTCGTGGCCCGGCTGCGCAGCCTGCTGCGGCGCTCCGGCCTGGCCGCCGCCAAGCAGGAGCCCGTGCTCGCCGTCGGCGACCTGCTGCTCGACGAGGACAGCCACGAGGTCTCCCGCGCCGGTCAGGAGGTCCGCCTGACGGCGACCGAGTTCGAGCTGCTGCGCTACCTCATGCGCAACCCGCGCCGCGTGCTGTCCAAGGCGCAGATCCTGGACCGGGTGTGGAACTACGACTTCGGCGGACAGGCCAACATCGTGGAGCTGTACATCTCCTACCTGCGCCGCAAGATCGACGCCGGGCGCGCCCCGATGATCCACACCGTCCGCGGCGCCGGCTACGTCCTCAAGCCCGCCGACGTCGGCTGAGCCCGCACCGCCGGCGCCGACGCACCACCCTCGGACCGTGACCTCCGCACCGGCCGGCCCACCGGCCACCCCACCGGCCACCCCACCGGCCACCCCACCGGTCAGCGCCCCGCGCCGCCGCCTGCGCGCGCCCACGACGCTGCGCAGCAGGCTGCTGCTGACGACCACCGCGCTGCTGGTGGCCGTCGGCCTCGTCATCGGCGTGGTGACGACGCTCGCGCTGCACCACGAGCTGTCCCAGCGGGTGGACCAGCAGCTGGCCGACGCGGTGCAGCGCTCGCAGGTCCTCGGCCGCGGGGGACCACCGGGCGGCGGACGCGGCGGGGCCGGGGTCTACACCGGGTGCGGCACCGGCGCGGTGGCCTCGTTCGTGGGCCCCGGCCAGGCGGACGGCACCCTCAACGCCGTCTTCGCCGACGGCGCGTTCGCCGCCGGGCAGTCCGGGGTCGTGGACACCGGCTCCGACGACGCCGTCGGCTGCCGGACGCCGCTGACGGCCGCGCAGGCCGAGGTGCTGCGCGGGGTGGGCCTGGACGAGCGCGAGAGCGTGACGCTGCCCGGCCTGGGCGCCTACCGCGTCCAGGCCGCGCTGCGCGAGGACGGCTCCCTCGTGGTCGTCGGCCTGCCGCTGGCCGACGTGCGCGGCACGCTCGCGCGGGTCGTCGCCGTCGAGGTCGCCGCCGTCCTGCTCGGCGTGGCCGCGGCGGCCGGCGTCGGCGGCGTCCTCGTCCGCCGCGACCTGGCGCCGCTGCGCCGGGTCGCGGCGACCGCCGCGCGCGTGTCCGAGCTGGAGCTGGACCGCGGCGAGGTGGACCTGGAGCACCGGGTGAGCCCCGCCGACGCCGACGAGCGCACCGAGGTCGGCCGGGTCGGCGCCGCGATCAACCGGATGCTCGACCACGTCGGCTCCGCCCTGGCCGCGCGGCACGAGTCCGAGCAGCGGGTGCGCCGCTTCGTCGCCGACGCCAGCCACGAGCTGCGCACCCCGCTGGCCGCGATCCGCGGCTACTCCGAGCTGACCCGCCGCAGCCGCGACGCCGTGCCCGCGGACGTGCTGCACGCCATGGGCCGGGTGGAGTCCGAGGCGCTGCGGATGACGGGCCTGGTGGAGGACCTGCTGCTGCTGGCGCGCCTGGACTCCGGCCGGCCGCTGGAGCGCGAACCGGTCGACCTGACGATGACGGTGCTCGACGCGGTCGGCGACGCGCAGGTCGCCGGCCGCGAGCACGTGTGGCGCCTGGACCTGCCCGCGCAGGCCGTGGAGGTCGTGGGCGACCCCGGCCGGCTGCACCAGGTCCTGGCGAACCTGCTGGCCAACGCGCGCACCCACACCCCGCCCGGCACCACCGTCACGGTCGGCCTGCACCCCGACGGCGACCGCGTCCACCTCGACGTCGTCGACGACGGCCCGGGGATCCCGCCGCAGCTGCTGCCGCGGGTCTTCGAGCGCTTCGCCCGGGGGGACTCCTCGCGCTCGCGCGCGGCCGGCAGCACCGGGCTGGGCCTGGCGATCGTGCAGGCCGTCGTCGCCTCCCACCACGGCGTCGTCGGCGTCGACAGCCGGCCCGGGCGCACCGCGTTCCGCGTCACGCTGCCCGCGCACGAGCCCGCCGCCGCTCCGGGCGGAGGTGGGCGGCCGGCGGTGAGGGCGTGACGGCGACCACCGCCGGCGAGCGCCGGCCGGTCCCGGGGGCGGCCGCGGTGCCCCCGGCGGCGCTACCGGTCGGCGTCGGCGCCGCCGACGGCGCGCAGCGGCGCACCGGTGCCGTCGCCGTGACGCTGCGAGCGAGCGCGCCACCAGGCGGCCGCGCCGACCAGGGCCGCCGCCAGCAGCCAGCCGCCCAGCACGTCCGTGGGCCAGTGCGCTCCCAGCCACACCCGGTCCACGGCGACCACGAGCAGCAGCAGCGCGCCGAGCACGCCGACGAGGCGGCGCAGCGCCCCGGGGCGCAGCAGCAGCACGACGGCGATCAGGACGACGGTCGCCGACGACATCGCGTGCCCGGAGGGGAACGAGCCGCCGCCGGCGCTCGTGAGCCCCGCCTCCAGCGCCGGGCGCTCGCGGGCCAGCAGCAGCTTCAGCGCCGGCGACAGCAGGGCGGCGACCGCCCCGGTGACCAGGGCGGTCAGCGCGTCGCGCCCGCGGCCCGCGCGGGCGCACCAGGCCGTGGCGAGCGCACCGAGCAGGTACAGCCACACGGGCTGGGTGAGCGCCTCGACGACCTGCGCGACGCGGGTGGGTCCCGGGTGCTCCAGCGCCGCGGAGACCGCCGCGCGCGAGAGCGGCCCGTCCAGGCCGGCGCTCGCGCCCGTGGAGACCAGCACCGCGAGCGCGGCGGCCGCGGCCGCGCAGACCACGGCGACCGCGGCCGCGCGGCCGGACCTCACGCGGGCTGCTGCCCGGGTTCCTGCGCCCGCTGCTGCGGCGCCTGGCCGGTCTTCGCTTCCGGCTTCGGCTCCGGCGTCGCGTCGACCCCGGCCTCCTTGCGCTGCTGCGCGGTGATGGGCGCGGGCGCGGAGGTCAGCGGGTCGAAGCCCCCGCCGGACTTCGGGAAGGCGATGACCTCCCGGATGGAGTCCGCACCGGCCAGCAGGGACACGACGCGGTCCCAGCCGAAGGCGATGCCGCCGTGCGGCGGGGCGCCGTAGGCGAAGGCGTCGAGCAGGAACCCGAACTGCTCGCGGGCGGTCGCCTCGTCGATGCCCATGACCGCGAACACGCGCTCCTGCACGTCGCGGCGGTGGATGCGGATCGAGCCGCCGCCGATCTCGTTGCCGTTGCAGACGATGTCGTAGGCGTTGGTCAGCGCCGAGCCGGGGTCGGCGTCGAAGGTGGCCAGGTGCTCGGGCTTGGGCGCGGTGAAGGCGTGGTGCACCGCGTTCCACTGACCGGCGCCCAGCGCGACGTCGTCGTCCTCGGCGGCGGGCTTGAACATGGGCGCGTCCACGACCCACAGGAACGACCAGGCGGACTCGTCGACCAGGCCGCAGCGGCGGGCGATCTCACCGCGGGCGGCGCCCAGCAGCGCCCGCGAGGGGTTCACCGCGCCGGCGGCGAAGAAGACGCAGTCGCCGGGGGCCGCGCCGACGTGGGCGGCCAGACCGGCCCGCTCGGTCTCGGAGAGGTTCTTGGCCACCGGGCCGGACAGCTCCCCGTCCTCGCCGACCAGGACGTACGCCAGGCCGCGGGCGCCGCGCTGCTTGGCCCAGTCCTGCCAGGCGTCGAGCACCTTGCGCGGCTGCGAGGCGCCGCCGGGCATGACGACCGCACCGACGTAGGGGGCCTGGAAGACGCGGAAGGAGGTGTCCGCGAAGTACTCCGTGCACTCCACGAGCTCCACGCCGAAGCGCAGGTCCGGCTTGTCGCTGCCGTAGCGGGCCATCGCCTCGGCGAAGCTCATCCGCGGGATCGGCAGCGGCACGTCGACGCCGATGAGCTTCCACAGCGCCGCGACGATCTCCTCGCCGAGGGCGATGACGTCGTCCTGCTCGACGAAGCTCATCTCGATGTCGAGCTGGGTGAACTCCGGCTGCCGGTCGGCGCGGAAGTCCTCGTCGCGGTAGCAGCGGGCGATCTGGTAGTAGCGCTCCAGGCCGCCGACCATGAGCAGCTGCTTGAACAGCTGCGGGCTCTGCGGCAGCGCGTACCAGGAACCGGGCGCCAGGCGGGCGGGGACGATGAAGTCGCGCGCGCCCTCGGGGGTGGAGCGGGTCAGGGTGGGCGTCTCGACCTCGGTGAAGCGGTGCGCGTCGAGCACGGCGCGGGCCGCGCGGCCGGCGTCGCTGCGCAGCCGCAGGGCGCGGGCGGGCCCGCTGCGGCGCAGGTCCAGGTAGCGGTGCTTCAGCCGCACCTCCTCGCCGACGTTGAGGGTGTCGTCGATCTGGAAGGGCAGCGGCGCGGCCTCGGAGAGGACCTCCAGCGCGGTGGTGTCGACCTCGACCGCGCCGGTGGGGATGGCGGGGTTCTCGTTGCCCTCCGGGCGCAGCCGCACGTCGCCGGTGATGCGCACGCAGTACTCGTTGCGCAGCTCGTGCGCGCCGCCGGCGTCGAGGATCTCGTCGCGGGCGACGACCTGCACGACGCCCGAGGCGTCGCGCAGGTCCAGGAAGGCCACTCCCCCGTGGTCCCGACGACGCGCCACCCAGCCGGTGAGCGTCACGGTCTGTCCGGCGTGACCGGCGCGCAGGCTGCCGGCCTCGTGGGTGCGGAGCACGGGGAGTCCCTTCGATCGTCAGTGCGCGGGGAGTGCGCAGCGACGATCCTACGGACGTCCGCGCCGGGGCGTCCTCGAGCGGGCGCCCCGGCGCGACGGCGTCAGCGGCGCGGCCCGGGGACCCCGGCCTCCGCGCCCGCCAGCTCGGCGACCAGCCGGCGGGCCAGGCGCTCCAGCAGCACGAGGTTCACCTGCGGGTCGACGACGACGGCCAGCAGGTGCGCGGCGCCGACGGCGTGGACGACGAGGGTGCCGTCGGCGCCCTTGACGGTCGTGGAGGAGAAGGCGCCCAGCCCCGCGGTGCCGGCGGCGCGCTCGGCGATGCCCAGGACGGTGGCGACGACGGCCGCGGCGGAGTCGTGGTCGCTCTCGGGGCCGTCGTCGTGGAAGGCCAGGCCGTCGGTGCGGGCGATGAGCACGCGGCGCACCCCGGGGACGTCCCGCTTCAGCGCCAGGCTCACGCGCGTGGCGTGGTACTTGACGATCACGCGTGCGCTCCACCGGTCGTGGCCGCGGACGCCGCGGACGCCGCGGCGGCGCGGGCCGCCAGCACGGCGACGCCGTCGAGCAGGACCTGCAGGACGGCGGTGCAGTCGGCGGGGTCGCGGGGGTCGCAGGCCGCGAGCGCCTGGGGCGAGGTGCCCAGCTGCGCCGCCAGCCGCGCGCGGGTGCCCGCGGGGTCGGCCCAGCGGCTGACGGCGACCAGGCGGGGCGTGCTCGGCGCGGTGCGGGCGAAGGCGGCGACGATGCCCGCGGCCTCGGCGACGCTCTCCGGGCGGCTGGCGTCGACGAGGACGAGGTAGCCGTCCATGCCGCGGGCCAGCAGCTCCCACGTGAACGCGAAGCGCTCCTGGCCGGGCGTGCCGAAGAGGGCGATCCGGGTGTCCGCCCAGGACGCGCCCGGCGGGGCCGGCACCAGCGCGGTGGTGTGGTCCAGCGCGACCGTCGTCGACGTCTTCAGCGCCGCGGTCGCGTCGCTGACGCCGGTCTCGGTGGTGACCAGCGGGCCGGAGCCCAGGGCCCCGGTCACGGTGGTGGCGAACGTCGTCTTGCCGGCGCCGAAGGGACCGGTCACGACGATCTTGCGGGTGGTGGGCACGGCGGCTCCTCGGGCGCTGGGCCGGGCGGCGGCTGCGCCCGGGCGGGGTGCACCGACGGCGGCCGGCCGGGCGCTGGGCACGGTCCGGCCGCCGTGGGCTGGTGCGGTGGGGCCGCGCGGGGCGGCGGCGGCCTCGGACGGCCTCGGACGGCCTCAGATGGCCAGGTCGCGCTCGAGGATCGTCAGCTGGCGGCGGGCCATGGCCAGGTTCGACTGGGCCTTGTTGAGGACCAGGTAGAGGAACAGGCCCTGGCCGGACTGCGACTGGATGAGGCGGATCAGGTGGATCTGGGTGCCGAGGGTGATGAGGATGTCCTCGATCGACTCGCTCAGGCCCAGGCGCTGCATCGTGCGCAGCTTGGCCCGCACGACGTCGGTGTTGCCGGCGGCGGCGACGTCGAGGTCGAGGGCACCCCCGCCGGCCTGGCCGAGCGACATGCCGCTCTCGTAGTCGACGAGGGCGGCGGCGGTGGCGCCGTCGATCTCGAGGCAGGCCTTCAGGGTGGCGTCGACGTTGGTCACGTCCGGTCCTTCCGTTGCGGGCTCCCGGACCGCGGCTGTTCCCCGGTCCGTTGCTGTCCTCCAGTGCTTCGACGTGCGAGCACTTCGACTGAACGGCGCCCGCCGTGCCGACCGGGTGAACTCGGCTGCGACGAACGGGTGAGCGGGCTCTCCGCGGGCGGTTCCGGCCCGTCCGGCGCAGGGGTCCGCGCACCCCGGCCCGTGCGGCAGGCTGGGGCCGTGAGCGCACCGAGGAGGGCGGCCGGCGGCCGCGGGCTGCCCGCGCTGCCGCAGCCGGACGTGGCGCGGCTGCAGCCGGCCGCCGGCCCGCCCGCGAGCGGGGCCCTGCACGACGGGCTGCTCTTCGACGGCGTCGACCTGACCGGCGTCGACGCCGGTGACGGCCGCTTCCTCGGCTGCGTCCTGCGCTCCGCGGCCGCCGACGGCCTGCGCCTGGCCGGTGCCCGGCTGGTGGACTGCCGGCTGAGCGGGCTGGAGGCCGGCGAGGCGCCGTGGGCCGGTTCCAGCTGGCAGGAGGTCGTGCTCGGCGACTGCCGGGTGGGCGCGTGGGGCCTGGCGGGCGCGCAGTGGACGCGCGTGGCGGTGGAGCGGGTGCGGGTCGACTTCGCCGACCTGCGCGGCACCACCTTCACCGACGTCACCTTCCGCGGCTGCGAGCTGCGCGACGTCGACGCCTCCGCGGCCCGCTGGACGCGGGTGCGCTTCGAGGACTGCCGCACCGGGCACCTCGAGGTCACCGGCGCACGGCTGCAGGACGTCGACCTGACGGACTGCGAGCTGGAGGCGGTCTCCGGCGTGGGCGACCTGCGCGGCGCCGTGGTCAGCCAGGTGCAGCTGGCCCGGCTGGCGCCGCTGCTCGCCGCGCACCTGGGCGTGCGCGTGGCCGGCTGAACCGCGGGCGCCGGCTGAACCGCGGGCCGGCGCGCCGGTTCAGCGCCCGCGCAACCCCGCCAGCTGCACCAGGTACGGGTTGCTCGCGCGCTCCCGGCCGATCGTGGTGGCCGGGCCGTGCCCCGGCAGGACCTCGGTGGCGTCCTCGAGCGGCAGCACCCTCGTCAGCAGGCTGCGCAGCATGGCCCGGGAGTCGCCCCCGGGCAGGTCGGTGCGCCCGATCGAGCCCGCGAACAGCACGTCCCCGGACAGCAGCAGGTCCGCCTCGCCGGGACGCTCGACGGTGAACAGGACCGAGCCCTCGGTGTGGCCCGGCGCGTGCGCCACCCGCACCGACAGCCCCGCCACCTGCAGCCGCGCGCCGTCGCCGACCAGGACGACGTCCTCCGGCTCCCGCCACGGCTGGGCACCGGTCGCGGCCCGCAGCGCGGAGCGCAGCGACGCGTCGAGCCCGGCCAGCGGGTCGCGCAGCAGGTGCGCGTCGTCGGCGTGGACGGTCGCGGCGACGCCGTGGGCGCCGCAGACGGGGGTCACCGACCAGGTGTGGTCGAGGTGGCCGTGGGTCAGCAGGACGGCGGCCGGCCGCAGGCGGTGGCGCGCGAGGACCTCGGCGAGCCGGTCGACCACGCCGACGCCGGGGTCGACGACCACGCACTCCTGCCCCGGCCCCGGTGCGAGGACGTGGCAGTTGGTGCCGAACGCGCTCGCCTCGAGCGTCTCCACGAGCATCCGGCGACTGTAGTGAGCCCCGCGGGGCCTCGCAGACCGTCACCGTGCGCGAACCGGGACGGGCACGCCGTGACCGACTGCTCCGATCGAACGACCTGGCACCTAGAATGCCGCGGGTGAGCGAGCACCCCCAGGAGCCGGCGTCCTCTGCGGACGTGGCGGACACCCCCGACAGCCCGACCACGACGACCGGCGCGAGCACCGAGGAGGCGCCGCAGGCGGCACCCCCGGCGCCCGAGGCGCAGGCCGACCAGCCGCAGGAGGCCCAGCCGCTCGACGAGGTCCACCCGCTGGACGGGGCGGACGCGCCGGCCGCGGACGTCACCGCCGACGTCACCGCCGACGTGCCGACGGGCGGGTCCGCTGAGCCTGCGGAGTCCGCGCCGGCGCCGGGCGGCGCCGTCGAGGGTCCCGGCGACGCCGCCGGTGGGGGCACGAGCACCGATGCCGGCTCGCCCGCCGCGCCGGCCGCCCGACCGAGCCCCGCGCGGCTCGCGGGCCGCCCGGCGCCGCGGCCGGCGCCCGCGCCCTCGCCCGCCGCCGAGGCCTCCGAGACCGCTCCCGCGCTGGAGGCCGCGCACACCACGACGGTGGACCGCGAGGCGGCCGCCGCCTTCGGCCGGGTCGACGAGAACGGCACCGTCTGGGTGCGCCGCGCCGACGGCGAGCACGAGGTCGGCGCCTACCCGGACGCCACCCCCGAGGAGGCCGTCGCCTACTTCGTGCGCAAGTACGAGGAGGTCGTGGCCCAGGTCGACCTCTTCGAGCAGCGGCTGCGCAGCACCGAGCTGGCCGGCAAGGACATCGTCAGCGGGGTGAGCGCGCTGCGGACCGCGCTGGCCGAGACCCGCGCCGTGGGCGACCTGGACGCCCTCGCCGCCCGCGTGGAGGCCCTGGCCACCGTCGCCGACGAGGCGCGGGCGGCGGCCGACCGCGCCCGTGCGGCCAACCGCGAGCGGCTGCGCGCCGCCCGGCTGGCCATCGTGGAGGAGGCCGAGGCCATCTCCGGGCAGGACCCGGAGAAGGTGCAGTGGCGCACCGCCGGCGAGCGGCTGCGGACGCTGTTCGAGGAGTGGAAGGCCGCCCAGCGCGAGGGCCGGCTGGACAAGCGCAGCGAGGACGAGCTGTGGAAGCGGTTCAGCCACGCCCGCAGCGCCTTCGACAAGATGCGGCGCCACCACTTCGCCGCGCTCGGCGAGCAGCGCTCCGGCATCCGCGCCGAGAAGGAGAAGCTCGTCGCCGAGGCCGAGGCCCTGTCGACGTCGACGGACTGGCGGGGCACCACGAACGCCTACCGGGCCCTCATGGACCGCTGGAAGGCCGCCGGCCGCCTGGGGCGCAAGGACGACGACACGCTGTGGGAGCGCTTCCGCGCGGCCCAGGACGTCTTCTTCGCCGCGCGCAGCGCGGCCAACGACGAGGTCGACGAGGAGTTCCGCGGCAACCTGCAGGTGAAGGAGCAGCTGCTCGTCGAGGCGGAGGCGCTGCTGCCGGTGCGCGACGTCAACGCCGCCAAGGCGGCGCTGCGCGGGATCCAGGACCGCTGGGAGGCGGCAGGGAAGGTCCCCCGCGCGGACCTCGGCCGCGTCGAGGGCCGCCTGCGCGCCGTCGAGACGGCCGTGCGCGACGCCGAGCAGGCCCGCTGGGCGCGCAGCAACCCGGAGGCGCAGGCGCGCGCCGGTGGGCTCGCCAGCCAGCTGGAGAACGCGATCCGCGACCTCGAGGCGGACGTGGAGAAGGCGCGCGCCTCCGGTGACGCGCGCGCCCTGGCGCGCGCCGAGGAGGCGCTGCGGGCGCGCCGGGCGTGGCTCGACGCCGCGCAGGCGACGCTGCGCGAGGTCCGCTGACCCGGCGCCCGACCTCCGGGAGCTCCGGCCGCGCCACCGCCGTCCGCACAGGACGGCGGGGGCGCGTGCTCGTCCACAGCGGCGCGGCGGCCGCTGGCGGCAGGCCGCGGCGGGCGGTGCACTGCCGGGTGTGAGCTCCACGACGCACCTCCGCAGCACCCCCGCCCGGGAGGGCGGGCAGGGCGGCGGCAGCTGGCTGACCGCCGTCCTGCAGCGCGGCGCCGATCCCGACCCGGCGCTGCCCTGGCGGCCCCGCGGCGCCGGGGAGCGCGCGTGGACCGAGCGCGACGTGCGCGACGGTCTGCTGCGGCGCGTCGTCGGTGACGTCGTGGTGGGCGCCGACGTGCCGCTGGAGCTGCCCGTCCGCGCCCGCGCGCTGGCCCTCCTGGTGCCCGCGGGCGGTGTGGTGCTCGCCGGTGCGGCCGCGTGGGTGCACGCGGGAGCGCCGCTGCCCGCCCCGGCTCAGCTGCTCGTGGGCGGTGTGCGCCTGCCGCCCGGCGCCGGGACGGGGTTGCCGGTCACGGCCTCGCGGGTGCGCCCCGACGAGCGCGACGTCGTCGCCGTGGCCGGGCTGCTGCTGACGAGACCGGCCCGCACGCTGCTGGACGTGGCCCGCACCAGCCCCCACCAGGCCGAGCGGGTGCGCGAGGCGCTGGAGGCGGCCGGTGCGCTGGAGGCCGGAGCCCTGGCCGAGGCCGCCGGGCGCGCCCGCGGCCGGGCCCACGTGCGGACGGCCCGCGAGGTGCTGCGGCTGGCGGGGCCGGCCGCGCCGGTCAGGGCTTCTGCTGCTGGCGCGAGGCCATGACCCGGTACGCGTCGAAGACGCCGTCCACGCGGCGCACGGCGTTGAGGACGTGACCGAGGTGGTTGGGCTCGGCCATCTCGAAGGAGAACTTCGACAGCGCCACCCGGTCCCGGCTGGTGCTCACCGTCGCCGACAGGATGTTCACGTGGTTGTCCGACAGGACGCGCGTGACGTCCGAGAGCAGCCGCGCGCGGTCCAGCGCCTCCACCTGGATCTGCACGAGGAAGAGGCGGGACTGCGCCGACGGCAGCGCCGTGGCCCACTGCACGTCGACGATCCGCTCGGGCTCCTGGCGCAGCCGCACGACGTTCTCGCAGTCCTCGCGGTGCACCGACACCCCGGCGCCGCGGGTGACGAATCCGACGATGGGGTCCTGCGGCACGGGGGTGCAGCAGCGCGCCAGCTTCACCCACACGTCCTCGGCGCCGCTGACGACGACCCCCGCGTCGCCGCTGCTGCGCCCGGGACGGGCCTGGCCGGGGGTGGTGGCCTCGGCGAGGTCCTCCTCGACGGCCGCCTCGCCGCCGACGGCCGCGATGAGCTTGTCGACCACGTGCTGGGCGGAGACGTGCTTCTCCCCCACGGCGGCGTAGAGCGCGGAGACGTCGCCGAGGTTGAGCTCGCGGGCCACGACGAGGAGGGAGTCGTGCGACATGAGGCGCTGCAGCGGCAGGTGCTGCTTGCGCATGGCGCGGGCGATCTCGTCCTTGCCGTCCTCGATCGCCTCCTCGCGCCGCTCCTTGGAGAAGTGCTGCTTGATCTTGTTGCGGGCGCGGGGGCTCTTGACGAACTGCAGCCAGTCCCGGCTCGGGCCGGCCCCGTCGGCCTTGGAGGTGAAGATCTCGACGAGGTCGCCGTTGTCGAGGGTGGAGTCCAGCGGCACGAGGCGGCCGTTGACGCGCGCACCCATGGTGCGGTGGCCCACCTCGGTGTGCACCGCGTAGGCGAAGTCGACAGGCGTCGAACCGGCCGGCAGGGGCAGGACGTCGCCCTTGGGGGTGAACACGAACACCTGGCTGGCGTTGATCTCCCAGCGCAGGTCGTCGAGGAAGTCGCTGGTCGCCGACTCCCGCTGCCAGTCGACGACCGACTTCAGCCAGTCCATCTCGCCCTGGCGGGCACCGCCGCCGCCGCTGGAGGTGGGGTCGTCCTTGTACTTCCAGTGCGCGGCGATGCCGTACTCGGCGCGCTGGTGCATGTTGTGCGTGCGGATCTGGATCTCGACGGGCTTGCCCTCGGGCCCGATGACCGTCGTGTGCAACGACTGGTACATGTTGAACTTGGGCATCGCGATGTAGTCCTTGAACCGGCCGGGCACCGGGTTCCAGCGCGCGTGCAGCGCGCCGAGGACGGCGTAGCAGTCGCGCACCGAGTCCACGAGGACGCGGATGCCGACGAGGTCGTAGATCTCGGCGAAGTCGCGGCCCCGCACGATCATCTTCTGGTAGATCGAGTAGTAGTGCTTCGGCCGGCCGGTGACCGTCGCGCGCACCCGGGCGCTCTTGAGGTCGTCCTCGATCTGGGCCCGCACGCCCTGCAGGTACTCCTCGCGGGCGGGGGCGCGGTCGGCGACGAGCCGGACGATCTCGTCGAACACCTTGGGGTAGACCGTCGCGAACGACAGGTCCTCCAGCTCCCACTTGATGGTGTTCATGCCGAGCCGGTGGGCCAGCGGGGCGTAGATCTCGAGCGTCTCGCGGGCCTTCTTCTCCGCGGAGGAGGCGGAGACGTAGCGCCAGGTGCGGGCGTTGTGCAACCGGTCGGCGAGCTTGATGACCAGGACGCGGATGTCCTTGGCCATCGCGACGATCATCTTGCGGACCGTCTCGGACTGCGCGGCCTCGCCGTAGGTGACCTTGTCGAGCTTGGTGACCCCGTCCACGAGCAGCGCGATCTCGTCGCCGAACTCCGCGCGCAGGTCGGACAGGGTGTAGTCGGTGTCCTCGACGGTGTCGTGCAGCAGCGCCGCCGCCAGCGTGGACGGTGTCATGCCGAGCTCGGCGAGGATGGTGGCGACGGCCACGGGGTGGGTGATGTAGGGGTCGCCGCTCTTGCGCCGCTGGCCGTCGTGGGCGCGCTCGGCGCGCTCGAAGGCCTTCTCCACCACCGACAGGTCGGCCTTGGGGTGGGTGGTGCGGACCGTGCGCAGCAGCGGTTCCAGCACCGGGGAGACGTTGGACTGCCGGTGCTGGCCGAAGCGCGCCAGCCGCGACAGCATCCGGCTCGCGGTCACCGGCCCCGGGGAGGTCTCCACCCCGCGGCGGCGCTCGGGCCCGTTGGGCCGGCCCGAGGCGGGTGGCCGCGGCGGCTGCGGCACGGGCACGACGGCGCCGGCGGGGCCACCGGCGGAGCCGGTGGTCGGGCCGCCCGTGGAGCCCGCGGTCGCCGTGGCGGTGGGAGTGCTCGACGGCGCGGGCGACCCGCCGCTGGCCGTGGCGCCCGTGGCGCTGGGACCGCCGGTGGGCGCACCCGTGGTCAGGGCGTGGGTCTCGGTGCCGTCGGCCATGCCGCTCCTCCGTGTGGTCCGGAGTCCAGTCTAGGTCGGCCGGGCACCCGCCGCGGTCCGAGCGCAGGACCGCGGCGCGCCACGGGTGGGCCGGCGGGTGCGCCCGCGCCCGCCCGGACGGCTCAGGGGGTCGTGTGCAGCGCCACCACGGGCCGGTCCCCCAGGCGCGGGCGGCCGCCGAGGGCGGCCAGCTCCAGCAGCACCGCGAAGCCCGCCACCTGCGCCCCGGCCTCCTCGACCAGCTCGCACGCGGCGAGCGCGGTGCCGCCGGTGGCCAGGACGTCGTCGACGACGAGCACGCGCCCGCCCGCCCGCGCCGCGTCCGCGCTGAGCTCCAGCACCGCGGTGCCGTACTCCAAGGCGTACTCGCGGCGCAGCACCGCACCGGGCAGCTTGCCGGCCTTGCGCACCGGCCAGAACGCCAGCCGGGCGCGTTCGGCCGCCGGGGCGGCGAGCATGAACCCGCGCGCCTCCACCCCCGCCACGGCGCTCGCCCCGACGGAGCGCGCGAGGTCGGCGAGGGCGGCGACGACGAGGCCGAAGGCCTCGGGGTCGGCCAGCAGCGGGGTGATGTCCTTGAACACCACCCCGGGCTTCGGGAAGTCCGGGACGTCGCGCACGCCCGCGAGGACCGCCGCCTCGACGCGGTCGGCGTCGGGCACGCGCAGCGGTGCGCTCACGCGGTGCCACCGCCACCGAGCGCCGGCTCCGGCTGCGCGGTGCGGCCCTCGCGGACGTCGGCCTCGAGGGCCTTGACCCCCGCCTCCCGCGAGCGCAGCACGACCAGCAGCGGCGTCGCCACGAAGATCGAGGAGTAGGCCCCGACGAGCATGCCGACGAAGAGGGCCAGGCTGATGTCGCGCAGCGTCCCGGCCCCCAGCAGCAGGTCCCCGATGAAGAGGATCGCCGCCACCGGCAGCAGCGCGACGACGGTGGTGTTCACGGACCGGACGACGGTCTGGTTCACCGCCAGGTTGGCCGCCTGGGCGAACGTGCGCTCGCGCGTGGCGAAGGCGGCGGCGGTGTTCTCGCGCACCTTGTCGAAGACCACGACGGTGTCGTAGAGGGAGTAGCCGAGGATCGTCAGGAACCCGATGACCGAGGCCGGGGTCACCTCGAAGCCGACGAGGGCGTACACGCCGGCGGTGATGACCAGGTCGTGGACCAGCGCCACCAGGGAGGCCAGCGCCATCGCCCAGGTGCGGAAGTACAGCGCCATGACGATGGAGACGATGACGAAGAAGACGACCAGGGCAGTGAGCGCCTTGTCGGTCACGTCGGCGCCCCAGCTCGGCCCGATGCTGGAGGAGGTCACGTCGTCGGCGGGCACGCCGAGGCGCTCGACCAGCTCCGCGCGGATCTCGTCGAGCTGAGCGGGGGTCACCGTCTCGGTCTGGATGCGCACGCCGTCGGTGCCGACGGTGGTGACCGTCGGCACGGAGCCGGGCAGCACCTCCTCGACGGCCTCGCGGGCGGTGTCCTGGTCGGAGCTGCCGCTGACCCGGAACTCCGAGCCGCCCTCGAACTCGATGCCGAAGGTCAGCCCCGGCTTCCACAGCAGCAGCCCGGAGACGAGGACGAGCACCGCGGCGACGAGGAACCAGAGCTTGCGGCGGCCCACGAAGTCGAACGAGGACTCACCGGTGTAGAGCCGGTTGCCCAGCTGTGCCATGCCCATCAGGCGTCGTCCTCGCTGTCGTCGCTGTCGCGCGGCCCGGTGGCCGCCCCGTCCCCGCTGCCTGCGCCGGCGCCGCTGTGGGCCTTGGCCCGCTCCTGGGCGCGGCGCTCGGCGACCGTCGGCCGGTGCGCCCCGTGGTGCAGGGCGTGCCGGGCGACCACGGAGCCGAGGTGCTCGGGGTCGAAGCCGGACCACTTGTGCCCGCTGCCGAAGAACTTCGTCCTGGCCAGCAGCGCCACGACCGGGTGCGTGAAGAGCATGACGATCGCCACGTCGACGAGCGTGGTGATGCCCAGCGTGAAGGCGAAGCCGCGGACGTTGCCGACGGCCAGGACGTAGAGCACGACCGCGGACAGCAGGCTGACCGCGTCGGAGATGAGGATCGTGCGCCGCGCGCGGTGCCAGCCGGCCTCGACGGCGGTCGACAGGGCGCGGCCGTCGCGGATCTCGTCGCGCACGCGCTCGAAGAAGAGGATGAAGGAGTCGGCGGTGACGCCGATCGCGACGATGAGACCGGCCACCCCGGCCAGGCTCAGGCGGAAGCCCTGCAGCCAGCTCAGCAGCAGCAGGACGCCGTAGTTCAGCGCCGCGGCCAGCACGAGGCTGCCGACGGTCACCAGGCCCAGCGCGCGGTACTGCAGCAGCGAGTAGGCCACGACGAGCACGAGGCCGACGACGCCCGCGAGCAGACCGCGCTGCAGCTGCTCGGTGCCGAGCGTGGCGGAGACCTGGTCCTCGGTCTGCACCGTGAAGGAGATCGGCAGCGCGCCGAACTGCAGCTGCTGCGCCAGCGCCTCGGCGCTCTCGCGGGTGAAGTTGCCCGTGATGTCGACGTCGTTGGTGAAGGTCTGGTCGACGCTCGGGGCGGTGACGACGAGGCCGTCGAGGACCGCGGCGAACTGGTTCTGCGGCGAGGTCAGCGTGGAGATGCGCGTGGTGAGCGCCTGGAAGGCGTCGGCGCCGGCGGCGTCGAAGTTCAGCCGCACGACCCAGCCGCCGGTGGCGAAGCCCTGGTCGTTGGAGGCCTGGGTCGCGATCGCGCTGTTGAGGTCGGTGCCCTCGATCTCGGCCGGGCCCAGCACGTACTTGGCGAGCCCGTCCTGGCTGCAGGTGACCAGCGGCTTGGCCGGGTCGTCCACGATGCCGCCGGTGCGCTGGGCGGGGTCGGAGCAGTCGAGGTTGGTGAACAGCGGGTACAGGTCCTGGATCGACAGCCACGCCTGGTCGCTGGCGTCGGTCGGGGAGGCCGTGGGGGTGCCCGTGGGCTGGCCCGGACCGGGGGTCGGCGTCGGGGTGGCGATGTCGGCCAGCGACGGCGGGGTGGTCGCCGCGGGAGCTGCCGGCTCCGCGGGCGCGGCCGGCTCGGCGGGCGCGGCCGGGGCGCTGGTGGGCGCGGCCTGCAGCGCGGCCGGGGCGGCGGCGCCGTCCGCGCTCTGCGTGGGCGCGGGCGTCGCGGTGTCCGCGGGCGCACCGGTCGGCGCGGCCGTCTCGGTGGGGGCCGCGGGGTCGACCGGCACCGCGCTGTCCGAGGGGGCTGGCGAGGCCGGGTCGGTCGGCGAGGCCGGGTCGGTGGGGGCCGGCGAGGCCGGCGGGGCGACGTCCTCGGCGTAGAGCACCACGCGCATGCGCAGCTGCGCCGAGGAGGAGATGAGGTCCAGCTGCTCGCGGGTCGCCTTGCCCGGGATGGACACCGAGATGTTGCGCCCGCCCTGGACCTGCACCTCCGCCTCGGCCAGGCCGGTGGCGTCGACGCGCTGGCGGATGATGTCGGCGGCGCGCTGCACCTGCTCCGGCGGCACCTCGGCCCCCTCGGTGGAGCGCGGCGTCAGCACCACCTGGGTGCCGCCCTCGAGGTCGAGCGCGAGGCCCGGTGTCCAGCGGGCCGTGCTCCAGATCGAGCCGGCCGCCACCGCTCCGAAGAGCGCGAGGACGACGAGGACCAGCACCACGAGGGTGCGGCCCGGGTGGGGTCGGCGGATCGGGGGGGGGGGGGGGGGGGGGGGGGGGGGGGCGGGGGGGGGGGGGGGGGGGCGGGGGGGGGGGGGGGGGGGGGGGGGGGGGGGGGGGGGGGGGGGGGGGGGGGGGGGGGGGGGGGGGGGGGGGGGGGGGGG
>NZ_JBJLSF010000036.1:0-43489 GCF_050871885.1 Kineococcus aridisoli
GGGCGGCCCCCCCGCCCGTCGTGTCCGCGGTCGACGGGCCGGCCGCCCCCCCCCTGAGGGCCCCCGCCCGCCCGGGGGCCGGCCCCCCGCCCCCGGGCCAGGACGCGTTCTCGTGCCTGGCCCGGGCCAGCGCCGGCGGCTCGGCCTCGTCCAGCGCCAGGCGCCGGGTCAGCTGCGTCAGGCGCGACTCCAGCGCCCGCTGCCGGCGGTAGGCGGAGACGAGGGCGCCGAGGAAGGCCACGACCAGGCCGTACAGCAGCAGGTCCGTGCCGCGGCCGACGCCGACCGCGCGCGCGACGACCGTCACCGCGCCCGGCGCGAGGATGCTGGCGACCGCCAGCACGACCAGGGCGCCCAGCAGGATGCGCCGCACCGCCTGGTGGCGCTCGCCGGCCGTGCTGCGCACGAGCAGGGCGCCCACGCACAGCACGGCCACGATGAGCACGACTTGGATGAACAGCACCGCGGCCCCCTCAGCCCAGGATCGTCTCGACGAGGATGTTGACGCTGTTGAGCAGCGACTGCCCCTTCGAGCGCGAGTAGTCGGTGTAGCGCACCAGCACCGGGTGCTCGGCCCAGCGCAGGTCCGCGCGCCCCACCTGCAGGACGAGCTCGGTGGCGTGCGCCATCCGGTCGTGGCGCAGCTGCAGACCGGCCGCCGCGCGCCGCGAGAGCACCCGCAGGCCGTTGTGGGCGTCGGTGAGCTTCACGCCCGTCGTCGCGTTGTTGTAGACCGTGGCTGCCCGCAGCACCACGCGGCGCAGCCGGTCCAGCTCCGTGCGCCGGTCCAGGAAGCGCGAGCCGAAGACCGCGTCCAGCTGCTCGGCCTCCAGCCGCTGCACCATGGCCTCGGCGTCCTCGACGCGGTGCTGCCCGTCGGCGTCGAAGGTCACCACCGAGCGCATCCGCTCGTCGCGCAGCGCGTACTCGATGCCCGTCTGCAGCGCCGCGCCCTGCCCCAGGTTGACCCCGTGCCGCACGACGGCCGCCCCGGCGGCCTCCGCCAGCGCGGCCGAGGAGTCCGGGCTGCCGTCGTCGACGCAGACGACGTGCAGGAAGCGCGTGCGCAGCTCGGCCACGACGTCGGCGATGACCGCGGCCTCGCGGTACAGCGGGACCACGACCCAGGTGTCCGGGTGGCCGCCGCCCGCGCGCGCGGCGGCCCGCCCGCGGGAGTCCTCCCCGGGTGCCCCCTGCTCGGCCCGGTGCGGCGTGCTCGTCACAGCGCCCATCATGACGGCCCCGCGGCCGCCGGTCCGGCAGGGCGGGCGGTGCGGGCGCGGGGATGGGCGAGGATGACCGCGTGCGCGAGCTGCTGAGGACCGTCCGGGCGCTGCTGCGGCTGCTGCCGCGCGGCAGCGGGCGCTTCGTCGTCCTCTACAGCCTCGGCCAGGCCCTGCTCGCCGTCCTCGACGTGCTCGCCCTGGGCCTGCTGGCGCTGCTGCTGCCGGTGGCCCTGGACCCCGGCCGGCCGCTGACCTTCGCGCTGCCGCTCGTCGGCGACCGCCTCGACCCCACCGCGCTGCTCGTGCTCGTCGTGGTGGTCAGCCTGCTGCTGGCCGGCAAGAGCCTGGCCAGCCTGGCGCTCGTGCGCTGGGGCGTCGTGCGCTTCGCCGACCACGAGGTCGACGTCGCCGACCGGCTGGTGCGCGCCTACCTGTCGGCGTCGTGGTCGTACCGGCTGCGGGCCAGCTCGGCGCGGGCGGTGCGCACGGTCGACGAGTCGCTGAACCAGACCTTCAACGGCTTCCTCATGCCCTTCACCAGCCTGGTCGCCGAGGTCTTCGGGCTCGTGGCCGTCGGCGTGGTCGTCGTCGTCGCGGCCTGGCAGACCGCCGTGGTGGCCGCGCTCTACTTCGCCGTCGTCGCCTTCGTCCTCTACGCGGTCATCGCGCGCCGCGCCGCGGCGGCCGGGCGCACGGCCACCAGCGCCAGCGTGCACACCGTCCGGCTGGTGCAGGAGTCCTTCGCCGCCACCAAGGAGATCGCGCTGCGCGCGCGGGGCGAGCAGCTGGCCGGCGTGGCCCGGCAGGTGCGCGCCCGCAGCGCCCGCGCCCGGGGGCTGGCGTTCTTCTACTCCGTGGGCCCGCGCTTCGTGCTGGAGGCGGCGCTGCTGGGCGGCTTCCTCGTCGTCGGCGGCGCGGCGGTGCTCACCCAGGGCGTCACCCAGGCCGCCTCCTCCATCGGCCTGTTCGCCGTCGCCGGCTTCCGCGTCGTGCCGGCCCTGACCCGCCTGCAGTCGGTGTTCGCGACCATGCACGCCCACCAGCCCGAGGCCCAGGCGGTCCTGGACGCCCTCGCCGAGACCGGTGCCGCCGCCGGACCGGTGCCCCCGCTGGGCGGCGGCGAGGACGTGGAGCAGCTGCCGGCGGGCCCGGTGGAGGTGCGGCTGGAGGGCGTGCGCTTCAGCTACCCGGGGGCGGCCGCCCCGGCGCTGGCCGACGTCGACCTCGTCGTGCCCGCCGGTGCCCGCGTGGCCCTCGTCGGCCGCTCCGGCTCGGGCAAGTCCACCCTCGTGGACCTCGTGCTCGGGCTGCACGAGCCCACCGGCGGGCGCCTGCTCGTCGGCGGCCGGCCGCTGGGGGAGGTGCTGCACGCCTGGCGGCGGCGGGTCGGCTACGTGCCGCAGGACGTCGCGCTGCTGGACGCCGACGTGGCGCGCAACGTGGCGCTGAGCTGGCGCGACGAGGACGTCGACCTCGAGCGGGTGCGGCAGGTGCTCGAGGCCGCCCAGCTCACCGACGTGGTGGCGGGCCTGCCGGAGGGGGTGCGCAGCCAGGTCGGCGAGCGCGGGCTGCGGCTGTCCGGCGGCCAGCGCCAGCGGCTGGGCATCGCCCGCGCCCTCTACAGCGACCCCAGCGTCCTCGTGCTCGACGAGGCCACCAGCGCCCTGGACACCGCAACCGAGGCGGCGGTCTCGCAGACCGTCGCCGCGCTGCGCGGGGTGACCGTCCTCGTCGTCGCGCACCGGCTGGCGACGGTGCGCGACTGCGACGCGGTCGTCGTGCTCGACGCCGGCCGGGTGCGGGCCGTGGGCACCTTCGAGGAGGTCGTCGCGGCCGTCCCCGACTTCGCCCGGCAGGTCGAGCTGTCCCGCCTCTCCTGACGGTCCGCCCGGCCGCCCTCAGCGGCCCCCGGCCCGCCCGGCCCGCGCGGTCTGCGCGTCGAGGACGACGGCGAAGCGGTCGGCCACCGCGTCCGCGGAGAAGCGGCGGCGCACGGGGGCGGCGATCTCGGCGGGGGAGGGCGCCCCGGCCCGCGCCCGCTCGACGGCGTCGGCCCAGGCGCCCGGCCGCCGGTCGCCGACCAGGTGCACGCCGGGACCGGTGAAGTCGCGCATCCCGCCGCGGTCGCCGAGCACCGCCGGCCGGCCGTGCACGAGCGCCTCCGCACCCGCCACGCAGAAGGTCTCGTAGCGGCTGGGCAGCAGGAAGACGTGGCAGCGCGCCCACTCGTCGGCGAACTCGTGCGGCGCCCGGCGCCCCAGCAGCGTCAGGTGCCCGTCCACGCCCAGCCGCCGCGCGTGCGCGGCCACGGCCGCGCGCAGCGGCCCGTCGCCCACCCAGCGCAGGGTGGCCGCGTGCCCGCGCCGGCGCAGCTCGGCCAGCGCCTCCACCGCCAGCAGCGGGTCCTTCACCGGGCGCAGGTTGCCCACCGCCAGCAGCCGCAGCCCGTCCTCGGCCGGCGCGGCGGGCGGCTGCGCGGGTGCCGGCACGACGTTCGGCACGACGGCGCAGCGCCGGTCGCGCCGGGCCTCGCGCACCGCCCGCGCCAGGTAGTCGCTGACCGCCGTCACCGCGTCGGGGCGGCCCAGCAGCCGGCGCGCCCCGGCCAGCCGCTCCCACAGCGGCCCGCCGGAGACGGGGTCGGACACGCCCGACCAGTGCTCGGAGTGCACCCACGGCACGCCCGGGCGCAGCGGGCCCAGCAGCGGGGCCAGCAGCACCAGGGTGGAGAAGACGTGGGTGTGCAGCAGGTCGGCGCCGGCGGCGGCCGCGCGCACCGCGCGCAGCGCCCGGGCCGGCGAGCGCGGGTCGCGGCGGTCCACGTGCAGGCGGCGGGTGCCCGGCTCGAGCGGCGTGCCGGGCCGCGGGGCCAGGTGCAGCACCCGCACGTCGTGGTCGCGGCGCAGGGCCTGCACGTGCCGCTGCACGAACACCCCCTCCACGCCGTCCTCGGCGCTGGGGAACCACGTCGTCACCACGGCGATGCGCACGAGCGCATCCTGCCCCGTGCGCGCGGCGGTCCGGGCGGTGGTCCCCGCCTGGGTAGGGTCCCGCTCGTGCCGCCCCTGATCCGCATCGCCACGCGGACCTACCCGCCGGACGTGGGGGCCGCCCCGTTCCGGCTGCGGGCGCTGGCCCGGGCGCTGGTCGCCGCCGGCGGCGAGGTGGAGGTCGTGACGACCACCCCCGCGCCCGGCAGCGCACCCGCCCCGCGCGACGCGGGCACGAGCGTGCGCCGCGCCGCGGTGCTGCGCGACGCCGACGGCGCGGTGCGCGGCTACCTGCCCTACCTCTCCTTCGACGTCCCCCTCACCGCCCGGCTGCTGCTGGGCCGGCGCCCCGACGTCGTCGTCCACGAGCCGCCGCCGACGACGGGGCTGGCGACGCGGGCGGCCTCGGCGCTGCGGCGCACGCCCTACGTCTCCTACCTGCCCGACGTGTGGTCGCAGGGCGCCGTCGCGGCCGGTGCGCCGCGCCCGGTCCTGGGCGCCGTCCGCCTCGCCGAGCAGGCCGCGCTGCGCGGTGCGGCCGCCGTGCTGGCCGTCACCGCGGGCATGGCCGCCGAGGTCGTGCGCGCGGGCGTGGACGCCCGGCGCGTGCACGTGGTCGGCAACGGCGTCGACGTCGAGGTCTTCGTCCCCGCCCCCCCGGACGGGCCCGCCGGCGGGCCCGCGCACCGGGGCCTGCGGGCCGTCTACAGCGGGACGATGTCCGAGTGGCAGGGCGCGGAGGTCTTCGTGCGCGCCTTCGCCGAGCTGGCCCGCGAGGACCCCGGCGCCCGGCTGACGATGGTCGGCGGCGGCGTCGACCTGCCGCGGCTGCGGGCGCTGGCCGCGCGGCTGGCCCCGGGGCGGGTCGAGCTGCCCGGCACCGTCCAGCCCGGCGAGGCCGCCCGGCTGCTGGGGGAGGCGGACGTGGCGCTCGCCTCGCTGGTGCCCGGCACCGGCTACGACCTCATGGCCCCCACCAAGATCGCGGCGGCGGCGGCCTGCGGCACGCCCGTGCTCTTCGCCGGGGTCGGCAGCGGCCGGGACACCGTGCGCGCGCACGGCCTGGGCGCCGCGGTCGAGCACGACCCGGCGGCCGTGGCCGCCGCGCTGCGCACCTGGCGGCGGCCGGACGCGGGCGAGCGCGCCCGGCTGCGCGCGTGGGCGCTGGAGCACGGCTCCCTGGCCGCGGCCGCGCAGCGGGCCGCCGCGGTCGTGCTGGCCGTCGCCGCCGGGCGCGTGCCCGGGTGAGCGCCGGCCCCCTCCTCACCGGCGTCGCGCCCGGCTGGATCAGCGGCGGCAGCCCCGCCGGCGACGTCGCCACGCTGGCCGTGGCCGCGCTGTGGGTGCTGCTGCCGGGCGCCCTGCTGCTGGCCGCGGCCGGCGTGCGCTCGCTGCCGGTGCTGCTCGGCGCGGCACCCGCCGTCTCGGTCGGCGCCACCACCTGCGCGGCGACGGCCACGGGCCTGACCGGGCTGCGCTTCGGCGGCTGGGCGGTGGGCGCGGTGCTCCTGGTGCTGCTGGCCGCGGTCGCCGGGGTGCGCCGCCTCGCCGGCCGCCCGGCCGCCCGCCGCGCGGGCGCCGGGGTCCCGCCGCTGGAGGCGGACCCGCCCGGCCGGGCGGAGGCGGCCGCCACCGCGGTGCTGACCGCCGCGGCCGCCGCCGCGGTCCTCGTGCTGTTCCGCCGCGGCACGGGCACCCTGGCCACCCCCTCGCAGGAGCACGACGCCATCACCCACACCCTCGTCGTCGCGCACGTGCTGCGCAGCGGCGACGCGGCGCCCTGGCGCGCGCAGGCCCTCGACGTCGTCACCGGCACGCCGGCGCTCTACTACCCCGACGGGCTGCACCAGTGGGCCGCGCTCGCCGCCCAGGTGGCCGGGCACTGGGGCGCGAGCCCGGTGGCGGGGCTGAACGCGACCAGCGTGCTCGCGCTCGCCCTCGTCCAGCCGCTGGGCCTGCTCGCCCTGGCCGCCCGCACGCTGCCGCGCCGGTGGCTGCCCGCGGGCGGGGTCGCGGCCGTGGCCTCCGCGCTGGCGTACCAGCCGCTGCAGGCCATGCACCACGACTCCGGGGCGCTGGCCAACGCGGCCGCCATCGCCTTCGCGCCCGGGGCGATCGCCCTGGTGCTGCCACCGCGCGGCCCGGGCGCCCGCCGCGCCGCCGCCGTGGCGCCGCTCGTGCCGGTGCTCGCCCTCGGCTGCGCGGGCGCGGTGACGGTCCACCCCAGCGCCGCGCTCACCGTGGCGGGCGGGGCGCTGGGCGCGGTGGTCCTCGGTGCGCTCGCCACCCGCGGCACCGCGCTGACGCGGTGGTGGGTCGCGGCGCTGGCGGTGGCCGCGGTCCTCGTCGCCGCCCTCGTCGGCACCGCGCTGCTGCAGGCCGCGCAGTCCGGTGGCGGCTCCAGCGCCCGCTTCGCCCGCGACGTGCCGCCGCAGCCGCTGCCCGAGGCCCTGCACCGGGTGCTGACCCTGCCGCTGCAGGGCGGTCTCGACCCCGGTGCCACCACCGAGCAGTGGTGGCTGGCCGTGCCCGTCGTCCTCGGCGCGCTGCTGGCCGGCCGGGCCGGTGCGGCGGTCGCGCTCACGTGGGCGGTGTGGTCGGCGATCGCGGTCGCCTACCTCCTCGACGCGCACCCGCCGGTGCTCGGCGGCCTGCTGGACCTGGTCTGGGACAGCGCGTGGAACTCCTACTACCGCGTCGTCGCGCACGGCACCCCGTGGGCGTGGCTGCTGGCCGGGGTGGCCGTGGTGCGGCTGGCCGGCTGGCTGGCCCGGCCGCTGCGCTCCCGCGCCGCCGCTCCCGCGCTCGCCGCGGTGCTCGGGCTCGTCCTGCTCGCGGGGGCGGCCGCGGAGTCCGGGCCGACGGAGGTGCGGGCGCTGCGCGAGCGCTACGCCGACCCCGCCTACCAGCGCGTCGACGCCGACGACGAGGCCGCCGCCCGCTACCTGGCAGGGGTCGTGCGCCCGGGGGAGCGGGTGCTCAACTCCGGCAACGACGGCTCCACCTACGCCTACGTCCTGCACGGGGTGCCCGTGCTGGCCACGACGGCCGTGCCGACGCCGCCGGTGCCGCGGCTGCGCACCCTGCTGGCCCGCTTCCGCGACCTGGGCACCGACCCGGCCGTCGCCGAGCTGGTGCGCCGCGAGCGGGTCGCGTGGGTCGTCGTCGACGCCGACGCGCCGCTGCTGCCGCTCAAGCCGGCCGACGCGGCCTTCTTCGGCGTCCCGCAGTACGCCGTGCCGCCGGGGCTGACCGGTCTGGACGGCGTGCCGGGGCTGGAGCGGGTGTTCACCAGCGGCACCGTGGCGGTCTGGCGCGTCGACGCCGCGGCGGTGCCGGGCGGACCCGCGTGACCTGGCACCCTGTCCCGGTGCCCGCCTCGACCGCCCCGGACGACGACGCCCGCGCGGTGGTGGCCGTCGTCGTCGCCCACAACCGCCGCGAGCTGCTGCTGGAGGGCCTGGCCGCGCTGGCCGCGCAGACCCGCCGCCCCGACGCCGTCGTCGTCGTCGACAACGCCAGCGCCGACGGCTCCGCGGAGGCGGTGCGGCGCTGGGCCGCCGGGCCCGGCGCGGGCGGCCTCCCCGTCGACCTGGTCGTGCTGGAGCGCAACACCGGCGGCGCCGGCGGGTTCGCCGCCGGGCTGGCCCGCGCGGTGCGCCACCACGGCGCCGACGCGGTCTGGCTGATGGACGACGACACCGTGCCCCGCCCGCAGGCGCTGGCCGCCTCGGTGGCGGCGTGGCGGGCCACCGGCGCGGCGCTGGTGGCCAGCCGGGTGGTGTGGACCGACGGGCGCGAGCACCCCATGAACACCCCCCGGGTGCGCCCGGGCGCCTCGGCGGCCGAGCGGGCCGCCGCGGCCGCCGCCGGCTGCGTGCCGGTGCGCTCGGCGAGCTTCGTGGCGGTCCTGCTGGACGCCGCGGCGGTGCGCGCGGACGGGCTGCCGGAGGCCGGCTACTTCCTGTGGAACGACGACTTCGAGTACACGACGCGGCTGCTGCGCCACCGCCGGGGCGTGGCCTGCCCGGCGAGCGTCGTCGAGCACCGCACGCGCGTCTTCGGCTCCACCGACGCCGACCCCGGCGAGCGGTTCGTGCTGGAGGTCCGCAACAAGCTGTGGACCTTCACCCGCAGCCGCTCGCTGGGCCCGCGCGACACGGCGCTGTACGGCGGGGCGACGCTGCGGCGCTGGGCGCGCACCCTGGCGCGCTCCTCGCGCCGGCCGGTGCTGCTGCGCGGGCTGGTGTCCGGGGTGCGCCAGGGCCTCGCCGCGCCGCCGCCCACCGCCGACGTGCTCGCCGGCCTCGGCGCGGTGTCCGCCGACGTGCTGGCGGTGGAGTCGGCCGCCGGCCGCCCGCTGGGCGCTGCCGCGCGGGTGCGCCCGGCCGCGGCGCTGCCCGCCGGGCAGCTGCCGCCGTTCTCGGTGCTGCTGCCGGTGTGGGCCGGTGACGACCCCGCCCAGCTGGAGCGGGCCGTGGCCAGCGTCACCGCCGAGCAGGTGCTGCCGCCCGAGGAGGTCGTGATCGTGCGCGACGGCCCGGTGCCCGCGCCGGTGCAGGCCGCGCTGGAGCGCTGGCGGCGCGAGGGGGCCGGCGGGGTGCCCGTGCTCGTGCACGAGCTGGCGGCCAACGCGGGTCTGGCCCGCGCGCTGGAGGAGGGGCTGCGCCGCTGCAGCCACGACGTCGTCGCGCGCATGGACGCCGACGACGTCAGCCTGCCCGAGCGCTTCGCCCGCCAGCTGCCGCTGGTGGCCGCCGGCGCCGACCTCGTGGGGGCGGGGCTGCTGGAGATCGGCGCCGACGAGGACGACGTCGTCGGCCGGCGCACCCCGCCCACCGGCGCGGAGCGCATCGCGGCCTACGCCCGCTTCCACGACCCCTTCAACCACCCGACGGTCGTGTACCGCCGCTCGGCGGTCGCGGCCGCGGGCGGCTACCGCGACCTGCCGCTGATGGAGGACTACTGGTTGTTCGCCCGGATGATCGCGGCCGGGGCCCGCGTGGAGAACCTGCCGGAGCCGCTCGTGAAGTACCGGGTGGGGGCCGTGCCCGGCGCCGGGGCCTACGCGCGCCGCGGGGGCGCGCGCCTGTGGCGCTCGGAGGTGGCGCTGCAGGCGCACCTGCGCCGCGAGGGGTTCACCTCGCCCGCGCAGGCGGTGCGCAACGTGCTCGTGCGCGGCGGCTACCGGTTCGTGCCGACCAGGGTGCGCACCGTCGCCTACCGGGCGCTGATCGCGAAGGGGGCGGGCCGGTGACCGCCGTCGCCGAGTCCAGCCCGCCGGCGCCGGCGGCCCGCCCGCGCATCCCGGAGGTCCGCTCGATCACCGGGCTGCGCATCGTGGCCGCGGTGTGGGTGCTGCTCTTCCACTGGAAGTTCACCCCGCTGCCGGAGTACGCGGGGGTGCGGGCCTTCCTGACCCCCGTGCTGGACTCCGGGCACCTGGGCGTGGACCTCTTCTACGTCGTCTCCGGGTTCGTGAT
Source organism: Kineococcus aridisoli (assembly GCF_050871885.1). Taxonomy (NCBI): domain Bacteria; kingdom Bacillati; phylum Actinomycetota; class Actinomycetes; order Kineosporiales; family Kineosporiaceae; genus Kineococcus; species Kineococcus aridisoli. The sequence continues at coordinate 9,700 of NZ_JBJLSF010000036.1, forward strand.
CACCCTGACCTACCTGGACACCCTGGGCGCCCGGCCGCGGCCGGGCGCCTGGTGGTCGTTCTGGTGGGCGCGGGTGTGCCGGGTGTGGCCCGCCTACGCCGTCGTCGTGGTGCTCTTCGGCCTGTGGCTGCTGTGGCGGCGCAGCATCGACCCGGCCTTCTACGCCTACCAGGGCGTGCAGCCGGACCTCGGCTGGCGCAGCTGGGTGGAGCAGCTGCTGCTGGTGCAGCTGTGGCACCGCCCCGACTTCGACGGCGCCAGCTTCGTGGGCGCCACCTGGTCGGTCTCGGCGGAGATGGCCGCCTACGTCGCCTTCCCCGTCCTCGCGCTCGTGCTGCACCGGCTGCGCCGGCTGCCGTGGTGGCTGCTGGTGGCCGGGGCGGTGGGGCTGCTGCTGCCCGCGGCGCTGCGCTCGTACCGCACGGGCGTCATCTACTGGGACTACAGCTGGGCGGAGCGGATCTTCACCGAGTTCGGCGCCGGCGCCCTGGTGTGCCTGGCCGTGCGGCGGCTGCAGTCCTCCGAGGTCGCCCGCGAGCGCGCGGCGCGCTGGGCGCCGCGGCTGGCGTGGCTGCTGGTGGCCGAGGTGGTGCTCGTCGTCGGCTGGGCGGCCTCGCGCCCCTACGACCGCTACGCCGTCGTCGCCGTGCTCTTCCCGCTGCTGGTGGGCTGCCTGGCGCTGTCCGAGCGCGGGCCCTCGGCGTGGCTGTCGCGCCCGGCCGTCGTGCTCGGCGGGCGGATCTCCTACAGCGTCTACCTCGTGCACGTGCCGGTGTACGAGGTCTTCTGGACGTTCCAGGAGGAGGTGCCGCAGATCGCCCCGGGCGGTCCCTGGACGGCCTTCCTCGTGCCCCACCTGCCGCTGGTCGCGATCGCCCTCGGGTGGGTCCTGTGGAGGTTCGTGGAGGAACCGGGGCGGCGGCGGCTGCGCGCCCTCGGCCGGCGCCGGCCGGCGCAGCGGCGGGCGGTCGGGGAGGGGCTGCCGGAGGCCGCGGCGAGCGCGCCGGGGGCCGCGCGCCGCTGACCGGGCCAGCGCTCACGGGCGGCTACGCTGTCGCCACCATGCCTGCGAACATGCCCGTGAACGCGACCGTGCCCCCGCGCGGGACCCCGACGACCCCGTGGACGGAGCGAGCGAGGGTGATCCAGTGGTGAACGTCGACCTCGTCGTCGTCGGGTCCGGCTTCTTCGGGCTGACCGTCGCCCGCCAGTGCGCCGAGGACCTGGGCCTGCGGGTCCTGGTGATCGACCGCCGCGACCACATCGGCGGCAACGCCTACTCGGAGGCGGAGCCGGAGACCGGCATCGAGGTGCACCGCTACGGCGCGCACCTCTTCCACACCTCCAACGAGCGCGTGTGGCAGCACGTCAACCGCTTCACGAGCTTCACGCCCTACGTGCACCGCGTCTTCTCGACGTACCGGGGCGAGGTCTTCTCGATGCCGGTCAACATGCACACGATCAACCAGTACTTCCGCGAGAGCCTCAGCCCGGCGCAGGCGCGCGCGCTCGTGGCAGAGCAGGCCGGCGAGATCGACACCGCCACCGCGGAGAACTTCGAGGACAAGGCGATCTCCCTCATCGGGCGCCCGCTGTACGAGGCGTTCTTCAAGGGCTACACCGCCAAGCAGTGGCAGACCGACCCGCGCGAGCTGCCCGGGGCCACGGTCACCCGCCTGCCGGTGCGCTACACCTACGACAACCGCTACTTCAACGACCGGTACGAGGGGCTGCCCGTCGACGGGTACACCCGCTGGCTGGAGCGGCTGGCCGACCACCCGAACATCGAGGTGCGGCTGCGCACGGACTTCTTCGACGCCTCCCAGGAGGTCTCGAAGGCCAACGTGGTCGGCAACGTGCCGACGATCTACACCGGTCCCGTGGACACCTACTTCGGCGACGCCGAGGGCCGGCTGTCCTGGCGCACCCTGGACTTCGAGCAGGAGGTCCTGCCGGTCGGGGACTTCCAGGGGACGCCGGTCATGAACTACGCCGACGAGGACGTGCCCTACACGCGCATCCACGAGTTCCGGCACTTCCACCCCGAGCGGGACTACCCGAAGGACAAGACCGTGATCATGCGGGAGTTCTCCCGCTTCGCGGCCGAGGGCGACGAGCCCTACTACCCGGTGAACACCCCCGAGGACCGCCAGCGGCTGCTGGCCTACCGCGACCTCGCCTCCCGCGAGCGCGACGTCCTCTTCGGCGGCCGGCTGGGCACCTACAAGTACCTCGACATGCACATGGCCATCGGGGCGGCCCTGTCGATGGTGGACAACAAGCTGACCCCGCACTTCAAGGACGGAGCTCCTCTCGTGGCCGGTGGGGTGGACGCATGAGCACGGACGTCAGCACGGACCTCGGCGCGCGCGTGAGCGCCCTCGGGGCGCTCGCCGGCGGCGGGCTGGCGCCCGACGACGGGCGGTGGCGCGAGGTCCACCGCATCGTCTTCCCGGCCCGCACCGACATCGACGTGCTGCCGCTGTACGTGGACTTCTCGCAGTCCGAGGGCTACGCCTCGGCGGAGTCCGACAGCGTGGAGTTCGTCAACACCGGTGCCGGCGAGTCCGACACCGAGGCGGCCGGCGACCGGCGCAGCGTCAGCGTGCCCGCCGGCAAGCGGTACTCGCTGGGCACCTACTTCAACGCCTTCCCCGCCAGCTACTGGCGGCGCTGGACGCGCGCGGAGCAGGTCCGCTTCACCGGCACGTTCTCCGGCTACGGCACCGTGACGCTGTACAAGTCCAACGCCCGCGGCTCGCGCCAGCGCGTCACCAGCTGGCGCGTGGACGGCGAGGCGCGCCTGAGCGAGGACCTCACCCTGGCCCCGTTCGCCGACGGCGGCTGGTACTGGATCGACCTGGCGGGCGGCTCCGAGGCGCTGACGCTGGTCGAGGCCGCCTGGAGCGCCCCCGTCGCCGACCGCGAGGCGGGCCGGGCGACCATCGGGATCACGACCTTCAACCGCCCCGACTACTGCGTGAAGACGCTGGAGGCGCTGGCCTCCGACGCCTCCGTGCTGGAGGTCCTCGACGAGATCGTCATCGTCGACCAGGGCACCCAGAAGGTGAGCGAGGAGGAGGGCTTCGAGGAGGTCGCGGCCCGCCTCGGCGCGACGCTGCGCATCGTCGAGCAGCCCAACCTCGGCGGCTCCGGCGGCTTCGCCCGCGGCATGTTCGAGACGGTGCTGGCCCGGCGCAGCCGCTACGCGCTGCTGCTGGACGACGACGTCAACATCGAGCCCGAGGGCATCGTGCGCGCCGTGCAGTTCGGCGACGCCTGCCGCAAGCCGACCCTCGTCGGCGGCCACATGTTCGACATGTACGACCGCTCGGTGCTGCACACCATGGGCGAGGCGGTCAACCTCTACCGCTTCTTCTGGGGCCCGGCCCGCGGCCTGTACCACGGCCACAACCTCGCCGCCTCCAATCTGCGGCAGACGCCGTGGATGCACCGGCGCATCGACACCGACTACAACGGCTGGTGGATGTGCCTGATCCCCGTCGAGGTGATCGAGCAGATCGGCCTGGCGCTGCCCGTGTTCATCAAGTGGGACGACGCCGAGTACGGCCTGCGCGCCCTCGAGCACGGCTTCCCCACGGTGTCGCTGCCCGGGGCGTGCGTGTGGCACGTGTCGTGGAACGACAAGGACGACACGATCGACTGGCAGGCGTACTACCACGAGCGCAACCGCTTCCTCGTGGCGCTGCTGTACTCGCCCTACGAGCGCGGCGGCCGGCTGTTCCGCGAGAGCAGCTACACCGACGTCAAGCACCTGATCTCCATGCAGTACTACGCGCAGGCGCTGCGCAACCGCGCCCTGGGCGACCTGCTGGAGGGCCCGGAGCACCTGCACCGCACGCTGGGCAGCACGCTGCCGGCGGTGCGCGCGCTGCGCGCGGAGTACCCGGACGCGCAGGTGGCCACCGAGCCCGACGCCTACCCGACCCCCAAGCGCGGCAAGCCCGCGCACAAGGGCAAGGAGCCGCGCCCGCCGCGCAAGGGGATGCTGCTGCCGTGGGCGGCGCAGGCCGCGCTGCACCAGCTGCGCAAGCCCAAGGCGGAGGCCGCCGAGCGCCCGCAGGCGGTCCTGGCCGCCAGCGAGGGCAAGTGGTGGGAGCTGTCGATGTACGACAGCGCGGTGGTCTCCATGGCCGACGGCAAGGGGGCGGTCTGGTACCGCCGCGACGCCCGCCGCTTCCGCGACCTGATCGCCGAGTCCGCCGACCTGCACCGCCGGATGCTCACCGCCTGGCCGCAGCTGCGCCGCGCCTACAAGGACGCGCTGCCGCGGGTGACCTCGATGCAGGCCTGGGCGCAGACCTTCGGGGTGGACCTGGCCGAACCGGCGGACCGCCGGCCGGAGGGCTGACGCCGGTGTCCGCTGTCGCCACCTCCACCGGAGCAGCGGCACCGCTCGTCGCGCCCGGGCACGGGGCCGGCCTGCTGGACGTCCTGCGCTACCGGTACCTGCTCAAGCTCCTGGTCCGCAAGGAGATGCGGGTCCGCTACCGCGGCTCGGTCATGGGCCTGCTGTGGAGCTACGTCAAGCCGGGCGTGCAGTTCGCGGTCTTCTACTTCGCGATGGGCGAGTTCCTCAAGCTCAACGAGAGCGTGCCCAACTTCGCGGTGTACCTGTTCTCCGGCATCGTCGTGATCAACTTCTACACCGAGGCGTTCGGCAACGCGACGCGCTCGATCGTGGGCAACGCGCCGCTCATCAAGAAGATCTTCCTGCCGCGGGAGCTGTTCTCGGTGAGCTCGGCGTGGGTGGCGGCCATCCACTTCCTGCCCCAGCTGGTGGTGCTGCTGCTCGCCTGCCTGGTCACGGGCTGGCGGCCGCTGCCGCAGCAGCTGGCCGGGGCGCTGCTGGGCTTCGTCATCGTCGCCGTCCTCGCCGTGGGGCTCGGGCTGCTCTTCGGCGCCGTCAACGTGCTCTACCGCGACTTCGAGAACATCGTCGACCTGCTGCTCATGGTCGTCACGTGGACCTCGCCGGTGCTCTACGACTGGCAGAAGGTCGCCGACGCCGTGGGCCGCGACTCGTGGTTCCTCACCCTGTACCAGCTCAACCCCGTGACGGCGGCCGTGGAGCTGTTCCACTGGGCGTTCTGGTACCCGACCGGCGACGTGCGCGCCGCCGAGGTGCCGCCGCAGCTGCCGCCGCACCTGCTGTGGACGGGGCTGTGGGGGCTGCTCATCGCGCTGGCCCTGCTGGCCGCCGGGCAGCTGGTGTTCCGCCGCATCGAAGGCCGCTTCGCGCAGGAGCTGTGATGACCGTGACCTCCACCCCTCTCGACCCCCCGCCCGGCAGCGCCCGCCCGGGGGCCCCCACCGCCATCGAGGTGCACGGGCTGGTCAAGGACTTCACCCTGCGCCACAACCGCTCCCTCAAGGAGCTGGCGATGGCCAAGCTGCGGCGCCGGCCGATCTCCGACACCTTCCGCGCGCTGCACGGGGTCGAGCTGGAGGTCCGCCAGGGCGAGTCGGTGGCGCTGCTGGGCTTCAACGGCTCGGGCAAGTCGACCCTGCTCAAGCTCATCTCCGGGGTCATGCAGCCCGACGCCGGGACCATCGGCGTGCGCGGGAAGATCGCCGGGCTCATCGAGGTGGGCGCCGGCTTCCACCCCGACCTCACCGGCCGCGAGAACGTCTACCTCAACGGCGCGATCCTCGGCATGGACGAGGCCACGATCAACGCCCGCTTCGACGACATCGTCGCCTTCAGCGAGATCGAGCGCTTCATCGACACCGAGGTGAAGTTCTACTCCTCGGGGATGTTCCTACGGCTGGCCTTCGCCGTCGCGGTGCACACCGACCCCGAGGTCTTCCTCATCGACGAGATCCTCTCCGTCGGCGACGAGCCGTTCCAGAAGAAGTGCCTGGCGCGCATCGAGGAGCTGCGCTCCGAGGGGCGCACCCTCGTCATCGTCAGCCACGACCTCGACATGGTCGCCGAGCTGTGCACCCGCGGCGTGCTGCTGGAGCAGGGCCACGTCGTCGCCGACGACACCGCCGTGCGCGTGGTCGGCCGGATGCGCGGCCAGGACCCCGACGAGGCCGAGCGCGAGCACGCCCGCCGGCAGCGCGAGAAGGCCGAGCGCGAGCACGCCCGCGAGCACGGCGCCGGCGAGCACCACGCCGGCCAGCACCACGCCGACGAGCGGCCGCCGGCGTGACCGCCGTGGACGAGCGCCCGCGCACCGCGCCGCCGGCCGCGAGCCGGCTGCGCGCGCTGGCGCCCGCGCTGGCCGTGGGGGTGCTGGCCGCGGCGACCTTCGTGCTGCTGCGCACCGCGCTCGTCGACGACGCCTACATCACGCTGGCCTACGCGCGGAACCTCGCCCTGCACGGCACCTGGGGGCTGCTCTCCGACGTCGAGTCGAACACGGCCACCTCCCCGCTGTGGGTGCTGCTGCTCGCGGCCGTCACCGCGGTCGTGCGCCGCCCCGTCGTGGCGCTGGGGATCCTGCACGTGCTCATCGCCGTCGCCCTGACCCTGGCGCTGACCTCCGCGGCCCGCCGCACGGGCCTGCCCCGCTGGGCCGGGCCGGTCGCCGCCGTCGCGGTGGGCGTCAACCCCCTGCTGCTGAGCTCGGTGGGGCTGGAGTCCGGCTTCCTCGTCCTGCTGCTGGCGCTGCTGCTGCTGGCGGCCGTGCGCGGGCGGGCGCTGGCCTACGGCCTGCTCGCCGGCGCGGTCGTGCTGACCCGCATGGACGCCGGGGTCGTCATCGCCGTCCTCACGCTGCTGACCCCGGCGCTGCTGCGCAGGCTGCACGTCGCGGTCCCCGCGGCCCTGCTGGTCGTGCTGCCGTGGATGGCCTGGAGCTGGTACTCCCTCGGCTCGGCCGTGCCGGACACCGTCGTCATCAAGACGCTGCAGCAGGCGTGGGAGCAGTACGACGTCCGCAACGGCATGCAGCTGTACGTCGAGGTCTACGGCCTGACCGCGGTGCTGGCGTTCCTGCCCGTGGTGCTCGGCGGGCTCGGCTGGCTGGTGCTCGCCGGGTTCGGCTGGAGCGCGCGCACCGCACCGGCCCCCGGCGACCCGGCCCCCGGCGACCCGGCCCCGGCCCCGGCCGGGTCGGTGCAGCCGCTGCGGGTGTGGCCGTGGCTGGCCCTGGGCGTCGCGGGGGTGGCGCACTACGCGGCGCTCAGCGCGCTCGGGGTGCCGCCGTACCACTGGTACTACGCGGTGCTGGTCGCGCTGACGACCTTCGTGGCGGTCGCCGCGCTGGGCGCCTGCTGGCGCGGGGTGCACCTGCGCCCCGTCGGCCTCGGCGCCGCCGCGGCCGCGGCCGTCCTCGTCGTGGCCAGCCTGGGGGTGGACCTGCGCGCGGGCACGCCCTGGCCGCTGGCGCCGATCCAGACGAACTGGGCCGAGTCCGCGCAGTACACGCGGATCGCGCGCGACGTGCAGGGCATCCTGCGCGAGCGCGGCGGTCCGCAGCACGTCACCTCGCCCGGGGAGATCGGCCACCTGGCCTTCGTCTGCGACTGCGTCGTCGACCACTTCGCCGACCCGGCCCGCGTGCAGCCGATGATCGACCAGGTCGAGGCGGAGGCCTCCCCGCTGGGGCGGCGGCTGCTGGAGTGGAACTTCACCCACCGCGACCGCGACGCCGCGCCGGTGCCGGTGGCGGGGGAGCTGTTCCGCTACGACCGCGGCACCCAGCCGCCCGCCGCGCAGGGCCTGCCGACCTGGCCCGTCACCACCACCTGGGACGTGCCGCTCAGCGACATCGTCCTGCAGCCCGTGGGGGGCGCGTGAGCGAGGCGCTGCACGGCGGGCCGGCGGCGGCGGGTGCCGCCGCGGACGGCCCGTCGCGCCCGGCCGCCGCGCCCTCCCCGCGGGCGGCGGGGCCCCGCGCCCTGGCCGGCGCCGTGCTGGCGCCCGCCCTCGTGGGCGCGGTCGCCGTCGGCACCTTCTGGCTCGTGCACGAGGCCCTCGTCGACGACGCCTACATCACCCTCACCTACGCGCGGAACCTCGCCGAGCAGGGGCACTGGGGGCTGCTGTCGGCCGTGCCGTCCAACACGGCGACCTCCCCGGGCTGGGTGCTCCTGCTCGGCGGGGCGGTCGCCCTGGTCGGCTCTCCCGTCGCGGCGCTCGGCGCCTGCCACGTGCTCATCGCCGTCCTGCTCGAGCGCAGCCTGTCCGGTGCGGCCCGCCGCGCCGGGCTGCCGCGGTGGACGGGCCCGCTGGGCGCGCTCGTCGTCGGCACGAACCCGCTGCTGCTGAGCACGGTGGGCCTGGAGACCAACGTCCTGCTGCTGCTGCTCGCGCTGCTGCTGCTCACCGCCCAGGCCGGCCGGCCGGTGCTGCACGGGCTCGTCGCCGGCGCCGTCGTGCTGACGCGCCCGGACGCCGGGGTCGTCGTGGCCGTCGTCGCGCTCGGGGTGCCCGCGGTGCTGCGCCGGCTGCACGTGGTGGTGCCGGTCGCGCTGGCCGTCGTGGTGCCGTGGGCGGTGTGGAGCTGGTACTCCCTCGGCTCCGCGGTCCCCGACACCGTCGTCATCAAGACCGCGGTGAGCAGCTGGGGCCCCTGGGACGTGACCAACGGCTGGCGCTGGTACGTCGACCTCTACGGCGCGAGCGCCGTCGTGGCCTTCCTGCCGGCCGCCGCCGGGATCGCCGGGTGCCTGGTGCTGGCCGTGCTGCGCCTGCGCGCGGCGGAGCCGCGCACGGGGCCGTGGACCGCGCTCGGCGTGGGCGGGGTGCTGCACTGGGTCGCGCTGTCGGTCCTCGGCGTGCCGCCCTTCCACTGGTACTTCGGCGTCGTCGTCGGCCTCGGCGGCGTCACCGCGGCCGCGGCCGCGGGTGCGCTCGCCGCCTCCCGCGCCCGCGCGCACCGCCGCGCGCCGCGGACCGCGCTCGGGGCGCTGGCCGCCGCCGCGGCCCTCGCCGTCGTCGCGCAGGTCGCCGCCTCCGCCGTCCAGGACGTGCGCCAGGGCCGGCCCTGGGTGCTGTCGGCGATCCAGACCAACTACGCCACCCCCGCCCAGTACGCCGCCATCGGCGCCGACCTGGCCGCGATGGACGTCGGCCTCGTCGAGTCGCCCGGCGAGATCGGCCACCTGGCCTTCGCCTGCGACTGCGTCGTCGACGTCTTCGCCGACCCCGCGCGGCTGCGGCCGCTCGTGGAGGCCCAGCGCGAGCGCGCCGACGGGTTCGCCCGCGACGTCCTCGACCTCAACCACCGCCACTACCCGGGAGACCGCGACCCGTTGCCCACCACCGGACGCCTCGCCTACTTCGCCGACGCGGACGTGCCCACCGAGGGCGTCGTCGCCAGCTGGCCCGCCCGCACCGGCCACATCCTCGCCCCCGGGCGCATCGTGCTGCTGGAGGCGGGCCGGTGAGCGGGCAGCCGCGCGCCCTGGAGCGCCTCGCCGCCGCCGACCTGACGCTGCTGCGCGCCGTGCAGGCGCACCTGCACCAGGAGCCGGTGGTCGCCGCGGCCACCGCCCTCTCCCACGCCGGCGAGCACGCCGCCGCCTGGATCGCCGTCGGCTCGGCCGGCGTCGCGCTGGACCGCCGCCGGCGGCGGGAGTGGGCGCTCGCCACGGCGGCCGTCGTCGCCGCGCACGGTGCCAGCGTCGTGCTCAAGCGCGTCGCCCGCCGCCACCGCCCGCTGGACCACCACGTCAGCGTGCGGGTGGGCACCCCCAGCCGGTGGAGCATGCCCAGCTCGCACGCCACCTCCACGACGGCCGCGGCGATCGCCTTCGCCCCGCTGCTGCCCGTGCCCACCTGGCCGCTGGTGCCGGCGATGGCGCTCTCCCGCCTCGTGCTGGGCGTGCACTACCCCGGCGACGTCACCGCCGGGGCGCTGCTGGGGGCGGCGACGACCGCCGCGGTGCGCGGGGCCGCGCGCGCGGGCACCCGGACGCCCTCGTGAGCCGGACCCGGGAGCAGCCGGTGACCCCGCCCTCGTCCACCCCCGCCGCCCGCCGCGCCGCGCTGCCCGCGTGGCTGCGGGCGATGCGCCCGCGCCAGTGGGTCAAGAACGTCCTCGTCCTCGCCCCGGTCTTCCCGGCGGGCGAGCAGGTCGGCCTGGACACCCTGCTGGGCGTCGCGGTGGCCTTCGCGCTGTTCTGCCTGGTCTCCAGCTCGATCTACCTCGTCAACGACGCCCGGGACGTCGAGGCCGACCGGGCCCACCCGCGCAAGCGGTTCCGGCCCATCGCCGCCGGTGAGCTCGGCGTGCGCGCGGCCGTCGCGCTGGCCGTCGTCCTGGCCGTCGTCGGCATCGGGACGGGGCTGTGGTGGCAGCCCGCGCTCGGCGTCGTCCTGGCCGTCTACTTCGCCGTCCAGCTCGGCTACTGCTTCGGCCTCAAGCACGAGCCCGTCCTGGAGCTGGGCTGCGTGGCCTCCGGCTTCCTGCTGCGCATGCTCGCCGGCGGCACCGCCGGCGGCATCCCGCTGTCGGGGTGGTTCCTGCTGACGGCGGCGTTCGGGTCGCTGTTCATGGCGGCCGGCAAGCGCTACGGCGAGGCGCGGCGCGGCGAGCTGACCGGGGAGCCGGTCCGCCGCGTCGTGCAGAAGTACTCCACGAGCTACCTGCGCTTCGTGTGGACGCTGGCGGCCACGGTCGTCGTGACCACGTACGCGCTGTGGGCGGTGGAGGTCCTCGTCGTGCAGACCGGCACGATGCTCGCCACGACGACCATCGTCCCCTTCGTCCTGGCGGTGCTGCGCTACGCCGTCGACGTCGACCGCGGCAACGCCGAGGAGCCTGAGGAGATCGCGCTGCACGACCGGGTGCTGCTGGCGCTCGCGCTGCTGTGGTGCGCCTCGCTGCTGCTGGCGGTGTGGCTGTGAGCGGGCGGCTGACCACCGCGCTGGCGCACGAGCGGGTGCGCGAGGTGGGGCGCTTCCTCGTCAGCGGCGGCATCGCCTACCTGGCCGACCTGGCGGTCTTCAACCTCCTGCTCTTCTCCGGCGTCGGGTCGCTGACCTCCAAGGTCGTCTCCAGCGTCATCGCCATCGCCATCGCCTTCCTCGGCAGCCGCTACTACACCTGGCGCGACCGCCGCAGCGAGCACCCTGGCCGCGAGTACGCGATGTTCTTCCTGCTGAGCGTGATCGCCGCGGGGCTGCAGCTGCTGTGCCTGGCGATCACCCACCACGGCCTCGGCTGGACCTCGCCGCTGGCGGACAACCTCTCCGGCAACGTGGTGGGGATGGCGATCGCCATGGTCTTCCGGTTCGTCACCTTCCGGACCCTCGTCTTCCCGGACCGCTCCGCGACCGGTGCCTGAGCACCACCGCCCGCACGGCCCGCGCCCGGCACCCGCTCCGGCCGTGGCGGTGCCCCTGCTGCTGGGGGCGCTGGCGGCGGTCGTGCTGGTGGCCAGCGGGCTGGGGCAGCAGCCCTGGCAGCCGGGCTACGACCTCGCCGTCTACCGCGACGGGGCCCGCGACCTGCTGGCCGGGCGGGACGTCTACCTGCGCGAGACCTGGCGCGGGCACTGGTTCGTCTACCCGCCGCTGGCGGCCGTGCTGTTCCTGCCGCTGCTGCTGCTGCCCGCGGCGGTGGACCTGCTGCTGTGGGACGCGCTGCTGCTGGCGCTCACGGCGTGGGCGGCGGTGCGGGTGCTGCGCGCGGCGGGCGCCCCGGCGCTGCTCGTGGGCTGCGGGGCGGGTGCGGTGCTGCTCAGCGACCCCTTCCGCGAGGCGCTGGTGCTGGGGCAGGTCAGCCCGCTGGTCGTCACCGCCCTCGTCGTCGGCTGCCTGCACGGCGGGCGCGGCGGGGCGGTGCTGGCCGCGCTGGCGGGTGCGGTGAAGGTGACGCCCGCGCTCGTGGTCGCCGCGGTGCTCAACGGCCCGGCGCGGCGGCGGTTCGCGCTGCCCGTCGTCGCGGTGGGGGCGGGGGCCACGCTGCTCGGCGCGCTGGCCGCCCCCGCCTCGGCGCGCAGCTACTTCACCGACCTGCTGTGGAACTCCGCCCGCGTCGCCGCGCCCGGGACGACGAGCAACAACTCCCTGGCGGGGGCGTTCGCGCACGCGGGTCTCGCGGACGCGGCGGCGGGTGCGCTGGGCCTGGTGTGCGCGCTGCCGCTGCTGGCCCTCGTCGCGCTCGCCGCGCGCCGCTGCGACTGGGCGCAGCGGGCGCACCGGCTGCGCTTCGGGCTGCTCGTCAGCCTGGTGACGTGCCTGGTCTCGCCGGTGACGTGGTCGCACCACGCCCTCGCCGCACCGCTGGCCGCGGGAGTCCTGCTGGCCGGCCGGCGGCGGTGGCGCGTCGTGCCCGCGGCGCTGGCGGGGGTGCCGTGGCTGCTGCCGGTGCTGCAGGCCGCCGACGCGCTCGGCGGGGCGGGCGGGGCGCTGCTCGCGCAGGCCCGGCCGCTGTCGCTGCTCGTGCTCACCGCGCTGCTGGCCGCGCCCCTGCTGCGCGGTGCCCCCCGCTCCTCCCGGTGAGGTTCCCCACCGTCCCCGCCGTCCCCGTGGTGATCTCGCTCCGGCGCAGAGCGCCAGCTCCAGGTGTCACGTGCGAGATCACCGCGGGGAGGGGGGAGGGGTGCGTCAGCTGCGGGTGATCGCCCCGGTGGCGGGGTTCCAGGTGAGGGTGCCGCCCTGGAAGCGCTGCACGAGGACGCCGCCGACCCAGGTCTCGTCGGTCGTCGGGAAGCCCAGCGCGCCGTTCTCCCAGCCCTGCGCGCCCCAGGTGTCCAGCAGCCCGCCGCGCACGGCGTGCGCGCCGGTGGCGGGCGAGGAGTAGATCGAGCCGCCCTGGAAGCGGGTGTAGGAGCCCTTGCCGTTCGGGGTGCGCACGTCCCCGGTGGCGGGGAAGCCCAGCGGGCCGTTCTCCCAGCCCAGCTGCGCCCAGCGCTCGCGGATCGCCCCGCGCACCTCGCGGGCGCCGGTGGCCGGCGACCAGTAGACCGAGCCGCCCTGGAAGTGGGTGTAGTAGCCGACGCCGTTGGGGGTGCGCACGTCCCCGGTGGTCGGGAAGCCGAGCCCCCGCTCCCAGCCCAGCTGTGCCCAGCGCTCGCGGATCGCCCCGCGCACCTCGCGGGCGCCGGTGGCCGGCGACCAGTAGACCGAGCCGTTCTCGAAGTGGGTGTAGAACCCCGAGCCGTCCGGGGTGCGGCTGTCACCGCCGGTGGGGAAGCCCAGGCCGTTCTCCCAGCCCAGCTGCGCCCAGCGCTCGCGGATCGCCCCGCGCACGTCGTGGGCGCCGGCGGCCGAGGCGTAGATCGAGCCGCCCTGGAAGTGCTGGTAGCTGCCGCGGCCGTTCGGGGTGCCCAGCTCGCCGCTGGTGGCCGCGCCCAGCGGGCCCCCGGTGCCGCCCAGGCGCTGGTGGGCGAGCTGGACGGCGCTGACGATGCCGACGAAGTCCGAGCGCAGCCCGCCGAGCTGGCGCAGCTTCGTGCCGGTGACCTCGACCGTGCCGTTGGTGCACAGCAGCTTCGCGGTCCTGACGCGGCCGCCGAAGTCGCCGCGGCCGTCGCGGCCGGTGACGACGATCCCGGTGGCCGCGCCGCCGGGGGCGCACCCGCCGTCGAACGTCGACGCCGCGACGGTCGCGGTCCACGAGGCCACCGGGTCGCCGGCGACCGCCCGGCCGGGTGCGGAGAACGGGTCCTCCTTGGCCACGAGGTACGGCTTGGAGCCGGCCACGCTCCAGCCGCCGTTGGAGGAGGAGAACTGGGTGAAGGCGACCTCGCCGCCGTGGGCGCGGATCTCCCCGGCCGTCGCGGCGATGGCGGCGTTGGTCGAGGCGGGCGTCGTCCAGGTCGTGCGCCCGGCGGCGTCGCGGCTCTCGGCGCCGCGGTAGACCTGGCAGGCGGTGGTGTCGCAGATGTCGGTCTGCGCCTGGGCGCGCAGCACCGACAGCGCGTAGCTGCGAGCCGCGACGGACTGCGCCTTGAGCGCCTCGGCGTTCCACGACGACGGCGACTCGGCGGGGACGACCCCGCGCAGGTAGGTCTCCAGCGGGACGTCGTTGACGACGGTGAGGTTCGGGCTGCCGGGCACGATCCGCACGGTGCCCTCGTAGCGCACCGAGGTGCCGTCGGCCTTGACGAGCAGGACGCCGTCGGGGCCGCTGACGGTCACGGCGCCGCCCCAGTTCTCCTGCCAGGCGCCGCCGACCCCGGCGGCCAGCCCCGCACCGGCGCCGGTGACGACCAGGCGCTGCCCGGGGTTCAGCTTCTGCCCGCTCGTCGACAGCGACAGCGCGGCGCCCGTGGGGGCGGCGACGGTGACGGCGGGGGCGGTGAAGGCGGTCAGCCCGACGCGCAGCGTCCGGTTCTCCCGGGTGGCCACGGCGGTGCCCGGGTAGTAGAAGTCCAGGATCGCCCGGTAGCCCTGCCCGGCGACGGCGCGCGACTGCGCGCCCCACTGCGACATGCCGATGCCGTGCCCGTAGCCGTGGCCGACGAAGGTGAAGGAGCCGCCGACGGCGGGGCGGACCTCGTCGGCGGACGCCGGGGCGGCGGTCAGCGTGCCGGCGGCCAGCGCGGCGGCGGTGCCGGCGACCAGGCCGGTGGTGAGGCGGAGGAGGCGGGAGCGGGAGCGGGCCATGGTTCTCTCCTGGTCGGCGGTGATCAGCGGTTCAGCGGTTCAGCGGTTCAGCGAGACGGTGGTCGTGCGGGCGGTGGAGCTCCAGGTGATCGAGCCGCCCTGGAAGTCCAGCCGCAGCCCGCCGGGGACGGGGCGCTCGTCGGCGACCGGGAAGCCCAGCGGGCCGTTCTCCCAGCCGCCGGCGGCCCAGCGGTCGCGCAGCGCGCCGCGCACGGCGTGCGCGCCGGTCGCCGGCGACCAGTACACCGATCCTCCCTCGAAGTGCGTGTAGGCACCGGGTTTCGCCGGAGTCCGCTCGTCCCCGGTGGTGGGGAAGCCGAGGCCGTCCTCCCAGCCCAGCTGCGCCCAGCGGTCGCGGATCGCCCCGCGCACCTCGCGGGCGCCGGTGGCCGGCGACCAGTAGACCGAGCCGCCCTGGAAGTGGTTGAAGGCGCCGGGGCGGCGGGGGGTGGGGACCTCGTCGGTGAGCGGCAGGCCGAGGGCGGCCGTCCCGCCGAGGGCGTGGAAGCGCGCGCCGATGAGCCCGTGCACCTCGCGCACCGGGGTGGTGGGCGAGGAGTAGACGCTGCCGGAGCGGTAGTCGCGGCGGCTGACGCCGCTGGAGGTCGTCGTGCGCGCTCCGCCGGCCTCCGGGCCGAGCACGGAGCGCGTCCCGCCGAGCGCGAGCCAGTGCCCGACCAGCGGGTCGGTCGTCCCCGTCCACCAGGAGGTCTCGCGCGCCGCGCCGGAGAAGGACAGCGACACGTGGACGTGGTCGGTGTGCGGGTCGGGGCCGGTGTACGGCTGCCAGCCGTCGCCGGGGCGGTAGGCCTTCCAGACCTGACCGTTCCAGATCACGTACATGACGCCGAGCCGGCGGGCGGCGGCCGCCGGGTTCCCGCGGGCGTCGGGGGCCAGCAGCCAGTCGGTGAACTCGCGGGCGAGCGCGGCCTGGGCGGGGTCCGCCGCGTCGAGCACCCAGTCCAGCGCCCGGCCCTCGTGGTGCTCGGAGGTGGGCACGCCGCCGACCGGGCAGGTGCGGGCGGTGCCGACGCTCTGCCGGCCCCAGGTGTCCAGGACCAGCTGCCGCAGCGCCAGGGTCCCCGGCTGCGGTGCGGCGCAGCCGACGGGTGCCTGGTAGCGCGCGAAGGCGTCGACGTCCGCCGGCAGCCCGGCGGGCGGGCGCGGCGCCGCGGCGGTGGCCGCGGGCAGGGTTCCGGTGACCGTCAGCGCCGCGGCCGCGACGGCGACCGCGAGGGCGCGCAGGGCGCTGCGCCGACGGCCCACGTCAGTTCCTCTTCGCCGTGATCTTGCCGGTGGACCGGCTCCAGGTGAGCGTCCCGCCCTGGAAGTCCACGCGCATCCCGCCCTCGACGGCGTACTCGTCCTTGGTGGGGAAGCCGAGCCAGGAGTTCTCCCAGCCCATCGACGCCCAGGTGTCGCGGAACCCGCCGCGGACCGCGTGGGCGCCGGTGGCGGCCGACCAGTAGATCGATCCGCCCTGGAAGTGGGTGTACCAGCCCTTGCCGTTCGGGGTGGGGGTGTCGTCGGTGGTGGGGAAGCCCATGCCGCCGCGCTCCCAGCCCATCGCGGCCCAGCGGTCGCGGATGGCGCCGCCGGTGAAGTGCGCACCGCTGGCGGGGGAGTAGTAGATCGATCCGCCCTGGAAGTGGGTGAACCAGCCGCCGAGGGCCCGGGAGTCCCCGGTCACCGGGAAACCGGCGCGCCCGCCCTCCCAGCCCATCGACGCCCACTTCTCGCGGATCGCGCCGCGCACCTCGTGGGCGCCGGTGGCCGGCGACCAGTAGATCGACCCGCCCTGGAAGTGGTTGTAGAACCCGCCCTTGGCCGGGGAGTCGTCGGTCGTGGGGAAGCCCATGCCGGTCTCCCAGCCGAGGCGGCCGTACTGCTCCAGGATCGCGCCGCGCACGGTGTGCGCGCCGGTGGCCGCCGAGGCGTAGATCGCGCCGCCGGTGAAGAACCGGTAGGTGCCGTTGCCGGCGGGGGTCGTGCTCTCCGCGGTCGTCGGTCCTCCCAGGGTGCCGGCGCCGCCACCGAGGGCGGCGTACTTGGCGTCGATCGCCGTCGAGGGCGCGGAACCCATGATCTGCACGACGCGGTCGCGGATCCAGCCCATCTTGGTGAACCCGACGTTGCCGGGGCACGCCGTGAACCCGACGTCGCGGTGGGCGTTGACCGTCCGCAGCTTCACGGTGGTGCCCGCGGCGTAGCGGGCCGTGCCGCCACCGGCGCTGGTCAGCCACGCCGCGCCGTCGGCGGGCAGGGCGTACATCGACAGCTTCCAGGCGATGACGCGGGCGACGGACTCCAGGCAGGCGGCGCTGGGGGCGACCGAGGTGAAGTCGCCCATCATCGACACCCCGAAGGTGTCGGTGTTGAACCCGCCCGCGTGGGCGCCGACGACCGGCTTGGTGATGCCGCCGGCGCGGCCCTCCCAGATGCCGCCGAAGCGGTCGACGACGAAGTTGTAGCCGAGGTCGGACCAGCCCAGCGAGACCGTGTGGTAGCGGTACATGCCGCGGATGACGGAGGGGACCTCGGCGGCCGAGTAGCTGCCGCCGTCGGCGGTGTGGTGCACGACGGCGGCCTTGATGGTGCCGCTGTAGCCCACGCCGCCGCGGCGCAGCGACTCGTCGGCACCCCACTCGGCGCGCGAGCGGATCGTCGGCTGCGGGACGGAGCGGGCGGCGGCGGCCAGCGTCGAGCGGGCGCCCCGGGCGGAGCCGGCGGGGTCGGCCGCGGCGGGGGAGCCGGTGAGCGCGGCGGCGGCCAGGGCGCTCAGCGCGCTGCTGGTGCCGGCGTCGACGAGCTGCAGCCGGGCGGCGGCGACGTCGGCGCGCGGCAGGCGGACCTGCACGGTGGCGCTCGCACCCAGCGCGCCGACCCACAGCGGGTCGGAGCCGGTCACGGCGCCGCGGGCCTCGCTGGTGCCGGGGTCGGGCTCGGAGTCGTGCAGCGCCAGCTCGGTCCACGCGCCCCAGTCCCCGCCGTCGCGGCGCACCCGCACCGCGACGGTGTCGGCGGAGGTGCCGGTGGGGAAGGTGACGCCGACCATGTGCCCGCCGCCGACCTCGACGGTGACGACCGCGAGGTCGGCCGCGGAGCGCAGCGAGCGCAGGCCGGTGGCGGGTGCGGCGGCGTCGGTGGCGGCGGCCTGCAGCGGGTGCTCGGCCAGCGCGTACGCCTGGGTGGACCCCGCGACCTGCAGGGCACCGGACAGCGCCGAGGCCGCGGCCCCCTCCCGGGTGCAGACGAGGGCGGCGCCGACGACACCGGCGCCGACGGCACCGGACAGCAGGGTGCGGCGGGAGACGCTCGTGGGCGCAGGGGCAGTGCGGGACCGCATCAGGCCTCGTTCCTCCTTCTGGCGGTGGCGGCAGCCACCCGGGGTCACACCCACACGGGTGCACGCTCGGTACCGGCATCGGCGCAGCAGTGCCGGAGCTTGAGCGTGTCGCTACCGTCCTGCAGCGACTTCGTCACGCAAAGTAGGTGACGATGCCCGTGGTGTACAAGGTGCAGGAGTGCACGATGCGGTAACGCCACTGTGGTCACTCGTGCACTCTAAGTCACAACTGTCCGTCTGACGGGGCTGCAGCGCGCCCGATCCCGTGATCGTCGAGCTGTTGCGGAGCCCCGGGACGACGACGCCCCCCGAACCCGCAGCGGGCTCGGAGGGCGTCGTCAGCAGGCGTCCAGGCGGTTCTCAGCCCCGCGCTGGTGACTGTGCGTAGTCGTCAGCGCGGACGGACCACGCCCAGGTGGCCACCGCCGAAGCCGGGGAAGATCGAGGACAGCGACCCGGCCCCGCACCGCTTCTGCAGCACCTCGCCGATGATCGAGCGGTAGTCCGTCGTGCCGGCCAGGTCGCCGTCCACGAGGCGCTCCGGCGCCAGGCCCGGCCAGGCGCCGTGCACCCGGCCGCCGACGACCCCGCCGCCCAGCAGCAGCACGGCGTTGCCGTGCCCGTGGTCCAGGCCGCCCGAGGCGTTCTCCGCCACCCGGCGGCCGAACTCCGAGAGCGTCACCAGCGTCGTGGAGGCGAAGGAGGCGCCCAGGTCGGTCGCGAAGGCCGCCAGCGCGTTCGACAGCTCGGTGAGCTTGTCGCGCATCCAGCCGCCGTCGGCGCGGCCCAGGCCCGCGTGCATGTCCCAGTCGCCGTAGTCCAGGGCGATCACCTGCACCGGTGCGCCCGACTTCTTCAGCACCGCCGCCTGCCGCAGCGCCCTGCCGAGGTCGGTGGCGGGGTAGACCGCGCCACCCGCCGGGCCGGTCGCCGTGCCGCTGAGCCGGGCCACGTCCTCCATCGCCGTCAGCAGCGTGCCCGCCGGCTGCGCGACCTCCGGGCGGGCGCCGGTGTGCATGCGGCGCAGCACGGCGTGCCACTTCGCCCGGTCGTCACCGGGGCCGATGAGCGAGAAGCCCTCCAGCGAGGACATCGTCGTCTCCGTGGCGGGACCGGAGAACGCCATCGGCTGCGAGGTGCCGATGCCCACCCCGTTGAGCACCGACCCGGTGCCCAGCGAGCCGATGGTCCGGTCGATCCAGCCGGTGCGCACCGAGGTGCCCGGAGCGGCCAGCTCCATGCGCTCCATCGCCGCGAAGTGCGAGCGCGTCGGGTCGGCCTGGCCGACCGCGTGCACGACGCCGAAGGTGCCGTTGCGCCACAGCGGCATCAACGGGGCCATCGCCGGGTGCAGGCCGAAGGTCTGGTCCAGCCCCAGCAGCGTCGAGCGCGGCACCGCGATGTTCGGGCGGGCCGCGTAGTAGGCGCCGTCGGCGGCCGGCACGACCGCCGACAGGCCGTCGAAGCCGCCGTGCAGGCTCAGCACGACGAGGGTCTCGCCGTTCCAGCCGGTCCCCGCGAAGGAGACCTGCGTCGAGACGTCGCCGACGGCGTAGGAGGTCGCGCCGGCGGCCGCGGCGGCCAGCGCCGCGCGCAGGACCGAGCGCCGCGACAGCAGCTTCGAGCCCTCGTCGCAGCCGCAGCGGGGGTCCGAGGGGTTCGTTCCGGGGTTCGTCACGCGGACCTCTCTCAGCGGATCGTGAAGGACGGGGTGTCGAGCAGGAGCGCCACCAGGTAGCGCAGGTTGTTGCGGATCCACGGGTCCGAGGCCGAGCACGGCGCACCCGCGGAGCGGTTCGCGTACATCAGCAGCGCCTCGCGCTCGGCGGCGCTGAGCGGGGAGCCGACGAGCCGCAGCGCGAGGGCGTCCACCAGCGCGCCCCACGTGGAGGGGATGGACGGCAGCAGGTCGGTGGCGGCGGTGAACCGCAGCTCCGGCGGGTACCAGCCGGCGGCGAAGTCCATGTGCCGGTTCCAGCGGGCGAGCGTCCCGCTCGGGGAGGCCCACGCCGCGGCGACGTCGGGCGCGCCGTTGGGCGCCCCCCACGACATCGACGCGTGCCCGGAGTCCAGGGTGTGCCAGTAGAGCTTGACGATCCCGGACGTGCCGCTGGGCTCCATGCCGGTGCCCAGCGCGCGCAGCGTGGCCACGAAGTCCTCCTGCGGGGTGCGGACCTTCTGGCCGGCCGACGCCCAGAACTCCGCCGAGTCGAACAGCACCCGCAGCACGGGCGTGATCTGCCCGCCCGTCGCGGTCCAGGTCCCGGCCATCCGGTCCACCAGGGCGGCGGGCGGTGCGTCGGAGACGAACCGCGTCGCCAGCCGGGCGCACACGCGCCGCGCGGTCACCGGGTGCACCGCCAGCCAGCGCAGGAACGCCTCGATCCAGCGCAGCCCCTCGTGCGGGGCGTGCGCGGGCACGGAGAAGCCGTAGACCGTGCGCGCGCCGCCGTCGTGGCGGCCCGGGTCGAAGACCGCCGACCCGTCGGGGGTCACCGTCAGCCCGGTGAGCAGGCGCGCGCAGTCCTTCACGTCCGCCTCGCTGTAGCCGGCCTCGACGCCCACGGTGTGCAGCTCCAGCAGCTCGCGGCCGTAGTTCTCGTTCGGCTGCGCAGCGGTCGAGCTGGCGTTGTCGAGGTAGGCCAGCATCGCCTGGTGCTTGGCGGAGGCGACGAGCATCTCCGGGAAGCTGCCCAGGGCGTGCCGGCGGACCACGGTGCGGTCGTAGTCGGCCCGGCTGTCCCAGACGTCGGAGCTGGGGCAGGTGACGTGCAGCAGGTTGTTCCACACGTCGACGACGACCTCGAGCAGCTGGCGGCGCGACCAGACCTGCCGGGCCAGCGCCAGCCGGCCGGTCTCGAACATCGGCTCCCACTGCACCTGCTCGTACGGCACCGACCGCAGCGACTGCGGGCTGCGCCCGTAGAACGGCATCCGGGCGACGAAGGCGTCCATCGCGGCGTCGTCGATGCCGCCCGGGTTCAGCTGGCGGTCCAGCCACGCGGTGGTGCCGATCGAGGCGATCTCCGCGACCGCCGCCGGCGTGGGACCCCAGGTGGCGCGGCGCAGCAGGTGCAGCTGGGTCGCCGCGTCGTCGCGCTTGAGGGTCGTGGCCGGAGCCGTGCCGCGGGGGCGGCGGGTGACGGGAGGAGGTGTGGAGACGGACACGCCGAAGCGTTCGACCGAGGATCAAGGAAGCTTGAGCCGACCGGGTGACGAAGGCTCAGGCGGGAGCCCGGCCCGTGCGCGGGCCCTGCCCCGGCCGGTGCTCGGGCCGTGCTCAGGCCAGGGCGGAGCGCACCGCCGCCGCCAGCTCCAGGACCTCCTGCGCGTCCTCGCCGTCGCCGGCCGGCTGCAGCACCACGCTCGTCGCCCCGGCCGCCGCGAGCCCGCCGACGAGGTCGGCGACCTGCTCCACCGAGCCGACGGCCAGCGCCCCCGGGCCGTCCTCGCCGTAGAGGAAGACCTCGGCCTCCAGCCGCTCCCGCGCGTGCGGGCCGGTGGCCGCGGGCACGAAGGCGACCACGCCGAAGCCCTCGGGGGCCTGCGCCGCCTCCAGCGCCGCGCGCACCCCGGCCGCGTCCGGCGCGCAGTCCAGGATCACCCCGTCGCCCAGCCGGCCGGCCAGCGCGAGCGTCTTCGGCCCGCGGGCGCCCACCAGCAGCGGCGGCACCTGCTGCGGCGGCCACGCCAGCCGCACGCCGTCCAGGTGCACGTAGCGGCCGTCGGTGCTGACCTCCTCCCCGCGCAGCAGCGGGCGCAGCACCTGCAGGTGCTCGCGCAGCAGCGTCAGCGGCGAGGCCGCCCGCGCGCCCACCTGCCCCATCCAGTCGAGCACGCCGTGCCCGACGCCGGGCAGGAAGCGGCCGGGGGAGGTGCGCGCCAGCACGGCGACCTCCATGGCCGTCAGCGCCGGGTTGCGCAGCGGCACGGGCAGCAGGCCGATCCCGACGTGGATCCGCTGCGTGGCGGTGAGGGCGATCGCGGCCGTCGTCAGCCCGCCCTCGGCGAAGCAGTCCTCCCACAGCCACAGCTCGTCCAGCCCCGCCTCCTCGGCGGCCACCGCCGTCGCGCGCAGCCGCTCGGGCGGCTGCTGGGGGCGGAAGACGAGTCCGAGGCGCGGCGCGGCGGTGGGCACGCCCCGACGCTAGGCCCCCGCCCCGCCGCGATCAAGGAGCTGCCCCTCCCGCGGAGATCTTCCACGGTGCACCGTGGAAGATCACCGTACCGTGGAAGATCACCGCACCGTGGAAGATCACCGCACCGTGGAAGATCACCGCACCGTGGAAGATCACCGCGGGGAGGGGAGGGGGACTCAGCGCACGAGGCGGACGGCGCCGGTGCTGCGGTTCCAGCGCAGCTGACCGCCCTCGAAGTCCGAGGCCCGCCCGCCGGGCACGTCGTGCTCGTCGCTCGTGGGGTAGCCCAGCGCGGAGGTCTCCCAGCCCATCGAGGCCCAGGTGGCGCGGATGGCGCCGAGCACCGCGTGCGGCCGCCCCCCGGCGCGGCGGTAGATCGAGCCGCCCTGGAAGTGGGTGGCGCTGCCCGTGCCGCCGGGGAAGTCGGTGGTGTCCGCCGTCGGGAAGCCCAGCGCGGAGCGCTCCCAGCCCAGCGAGGCGTACTTCGGGGCGTGCGTGCCGCGCACGAGCACCGCGCCGGTGGCGGGGTGCCAGTAGATCGAGCCGCGCTCGTAGTGGCGGAAGCGGCCGCCGTGCAGCGCGTCGCCCTCCGCGCTCGTGGGGGCGCCCAGCAGCGCCGCACCGCCGACCGCGGCGTGCTTGGCCTCGACGGCCGAGGCGGCCGGGCCGGCCGCGGCGGTGCCCCCGCCGGCGCCCAGCAGCGCGGCCACCCGGGAGCGCACGTCGTCCAGGTGCGTGTAGCCGACGTCGCCGGGGCAGGCGGTGAAGCCGACGTCGCGGTGGCCGCTGATGGTGCGCACCACGGCCGTCTCGCCGGCGCCGTAGCGCGCCGTGCCGCCGCCGGCGCAGGTCAGCTCGACCGACCCGTCCGCCTCGACGCCGTGCAGGGCGAACTTCCACGCGATGACCTCGGCGACGGCCTGCAGGCACGCCTCGCTGGGCGAGTCGTCGGTGAAGTCGCCCATCATCGACACCCCCAGGGTGTCGGTGTTGAAGCCCCCGGCGTGGGCGCCGACCACGGGCTGGGCCACGCCGCCGGCGCGGCCCTCCCAGATGCCGCCGAAGCGGTCGACGACGACGTTGTAGCCGAGGTCGTTCCAGCCCAGCGAGACCGTGTGGTAGCGGTGCATGCCGCGGATGACGGAGGGGACCTCGGCCTGCGAGTAGCTGCCGCCGTCGGCGGTGTGGTGCACGATCGCCGCCCTGATCGTGGCGCCCACGTCGGGGTCGGTGCGCCGCAGCGACTCGTCGGCGCCCCACTCGGCGCGCGAGCGGATCCGGGGCCGGGCCACCCGCGCGGCGCCGGCCAGGACCTCGCCGCCGGCGGCGGAGGCCCCGCCGGCCGCGGCGCCCGCGAGCGCCGTCCGCTTCTGCAGCGCCGCCGCACCGCGCGGGGCCGGTGGCGCCGCCGGTCCCGCGCCGGGGTCGACGACCTCCAGGCGGGCGTGGCCGACGTCGGCGGCCGGCAGCCGCAGCTCCACCGTCGCGCCCGGCCCGAGCTCACCGGTCCACACCGGGTCCGAGGCCGTGGGCTCCGGCTCGTCGCGGTCGGGGTCGGGGGCGCCGTCGCCCAGGGGCAGCTCCAGCCAGGGACCGGGCTGCCCGCCCGCGCGGCGCACCCGCACGCCCACCGAGCTCGCCGAGGTGCCGCGGGGGAAGACGACGCCCAGCATGCTGCCGCCGTCGACGGGGACCGCCACCACGCGGGTCGCGCCGGCGTGCGCAGCGTCCGCGGCGTGCGCGGCGAGCGCCCGCCCGCCCAGCGCCAGCGAGCGGGTCGAGCCCGCCGCACCGGCCGCGGCGGTGGCGGGCGCGGGCACGGCCAGCACCGCGAGCGCGCCGCCCGCGCCGGCCAGGGCCGCGCGCCTGCTCAGGCGCGGTGCGTGCGGGTCCTGGGCGTGCGGGTCCGGTGGGGACGGGCGCGGCGAGGGGAGGGTCGAGGCCATGCGGGAGCACTCCGTCCGTCGGGGTCGTGACGGAACGTAGGTGATCACGCCTCAGCTGTAAATGGTGGGGCGCGCGAGGCCGGTGGGGAGGACGGTCACCTCGCGACGTACAGCCGCACGCTGAAGGCCCGCCGCTCCTCGGTGGAGACCAGCTGGTAGCCCGCGTCCAGCAGCCGCACGGTCTCCCGGTCGGCGGCGGTGGCCGTGACCACCCGGCCCGTGCCGCCGACGACCCAGATGCGCCGCACCCCCTGCACCGCCTGCGCCAGCCGGTCCGCCGGCAGCGTCTGGCCGACCAGGGTCGCCGAGGCGGCGGCCGGCTCGGCCAGCGCGATGTCGTCCAGCGCCGCGAACGCCTGCGGGTACAGCTGGGTCAGCACCCGGTAGCGGTACTCCCCGTCGGGCACGAAGAGCAGCCCGTCACCGGGGCGGGCGTGCTCGGCCACGTAGCGGGCGGTGCCGCGCAGGTCCTCCGCGTGCCCGATCTGCGGGTCGCGGAAGACGAACTGCATGTGCAGGCCCGTCACCGCCAGCCCGGCCACCAGCAGGGCGGCGGTCGCGCCCGCCACCGCCGCGCGGTGGCGCCGGGTCAGCGCGAGCGTCACCACGGCCGCCAGCAGCAGGCAGGTGCCCGGGGCGACGAAGACGAGGTAGCGGGTGGTCCAGAACGGCTTCAGCTGCGACAGCGCCCACAGCAGCGGCCACGGCAGCACGCCCCACAGCAGCCCCACGAGCAGCAGCCGGCGGGCGCGGGCCCGCCACAGCGCCAGCGCCACCGCGAGCGCGGCCACCACGAGCGCGACCACCGAGGAGCCGAGGGCGAAGAGGACGTGCGAGCCCAGCTCGGCGAGCGCGGGCCGCTGCAGGAAGGCGACCTGCTCGCTCTGCCGGCTCTGGGCCAGCACCAGCGGCAGCGCCGCCGCGAGCCCCGCGGCGGCCGCCGCCGCACCCCGCCGGAGCACCCGCGCCGGCGCCGTCAGCAGCCAGCCCGCGTGCGCGACGAGCACGAGCGCGGCGACGGTGTTGAAGGCGACCAGCAGCGGCAGCGTCAGCGCGTAGGCCGCCCACGGGACCCGTCGGTGCCCGGTGCCGGCGCGCACGAGCAGGTACGTGGAGGCCGTGGCCAGCAGCGTCGCGATCGCGTAGGGGCGCGCCTCCTGCGCGTAGCGGCTGACGAAGGGCATCGCCACGAACAGCGCCGCGGCCGTGGCCCCCGTCAGCCGTGCCGTGCCCGGGCCCACCGCCGGCGCCGCCAGCCGCCGCCCCAGCCCGAACAGCAGCGGAGCGGTCAGCGCGGCCGCCACCACCGAGATCCAGCGGGCGTCACCGACGTCCGCGGACCCGCCGAAGAGGGCGTGCACGAGGAAGTAGAACGGCGCGTGCACGAGGTCGACGTGCTGCACCAGGCGCCAGACGTCCTCGGCGCTGCGGTTGGCGACGGCGATCGTGACGGCCTCGTCGCGCCAGGGGCTCGGGGTGCTCAGCCGCCAGGAGAAGACCACCAGGGCGGCGGCCACCGCCGCCAGGCCGACGAGGACGTCGGGCAGCCGGCGCGGGCGCACCACGCGCGGCGCCTCACCCGCCGAGGGCGCTCGTCGCGCCCCCGGGACGGTGCCGCCGGCCGCCGGGGGCCGGGTGTGGGTGCTCGACAGGGAGACCTCGCTCGTCACGTCTCAGAGGGGCAGCTTGCGGAACACCGGTGCCGGGACGTGGCGCAGCGCGGACATCACCCACCGCATGGGCTGGGGGGCCCAGACGGTCTCCTTGCCGGTGCGGACGGCGTCCACGGTCACCTCTGCGACCTGCTCGGCGGTCACGGACAGCGGGGCCGCCTGCAGCCCCTCGGTCATCTTGGTCGTGACGAAGCCGGGGCGCACGACGACGACGCGGGGCCCGAACGGGCGCAGCGCCTCGCGCAGCCCCGTGAAGAAGGCGTCGAAGCCCGCCTTGGAGGAGCCGTAGACGAAGTTGGAGCGGCGGGCGCGCTCGCCCGCGACGCTGGACAGCGCCACCAGCACGCCGTGGCCCTGCTCCTTCAGGCGCTGCGCCAGGTGCACGCCCACGCTGACGGCCGCGGTGTAGTTGACCGTGGCCACCCGCACCGCCTCGCCGGCGTCCTGCCAGGAGACCTCGTTGTCGCCGAGGACGCCGAAGGCCAGCACGGTGATGTCGACGTCGCCCGCGGCGAAGGCCTCCTCGACCACGCGCCCGTGCGCGTCCAGGTCGGTGGCCTCGAAGTCGACGGTGCGCACCCGGTGCCCGCGCCGGTGCAGCCGGTCCGCGGCGGCGTCGCGGCGCGCACCGGGCCGCGCGGCGAGCGTGACCTCCAGCGAGCGCTCCGGGCTCAGCCGCTCCACCACCGCCAGGCCGATGTCGGAGGTCCCGCCGAGCAGCAGGACCGAACGGGGGTTGCCGAGCGCGTCGATCACGGTGCTCGACCCTAGCAACGGCCCGCGGGGCCGCCGGACCGCGCGAGCACGGCCGCCCGCCGATCGTGACCCGACGGTGACCTGCCGGGGCGTCGCTACCCTCCCAGGGGTGCGCCGACCCCACCGCCCCGCCGCGTGAGCGGGGTCCTCACCGGCTTCGTCGTCGTCGCCAGCCTCGTCGCGGTCGGCTGGGTGCTGGGGCGCACGGGGGTCCTCGGGCCCACGGGGCAGGTCGTCGTCTCCCGGCTGGTCTTCTTCGTCGGCTCCCCGGCGCTGCTCGTGCAGACCCTGGCCGAGGCGGACGTGCACGTGCTGCTGTCCGCGCAGCTGCTGGTGAGCGCGAGCGGTGTCGCGGTCTGCGTGCTGCTGTGGCTGGTGCTGGCCCGCTGGCGCCTGCGCCTGGGCCGCGACGACCTCGTCATCGGCTCGCTGGCCTCCTCCTTCGTCAACGCCGCGAACATCGGGCTGCCGGTGGCGGCGTACGTGCTCGACGACGTCACCGCGGTGCTGCCGGCGATGCTGCTGCAGATGGTCGTGCTCGGCCCGGTGGCCCTGGGCGTCCTCGACGTCAGCCGGCACGGCGCGGAGGGCGGGCGCTCGCTGCGGCGGCTGCTGGCACCGCTGGCCAACCCGGTCCTCGTCGGCAGCGCGGTCGGCGTGCTGCTGTCGGCGACGGGGTGGACGCTGCCGACGGCGCTGGCCCAGCCGCTGGACCTGCTCGCCGGGCTGGCGATCCCCGGCGCCCTCGTGGCGTTCGGGATGTCCCTGCACGGGCGCAGCCTGGCCGGCTGGCGGCGGCCGGAGGTGCTGCTGGCCAGCGCCCTGAAGGCGTTCGTGCAGCCCGCGGCCACGTACTGCGCGGCCCGCTTCGTCGTCGGCCTCGACGACGCGGCCGTCTTCGCGGCGACCGTGGTCGCCGCGCTGCCGACCGCGCAGAACGTCTTCACCTTCGCCGTGCGCTACGGCGTCGCGCGCGACCTCGCGCGCGACACCGTGCTCGTCACGACGGTCCTGCTCGTGCCGGTGCTGCTGGGGCTCAGCCTGCTGCTGCCGCGCTGAGCGCCCGCGGTGCTCAGGCCTTCCGCGCCCGCCAGGCGCTGTCGACGATGTCGCGCAGGTCCTTGGTCGTGGACCAGCCGAGCGTCTCGGAGATGCGCGAGACGTCGGCCACCAGCCGCGGCGGGTCGCCCGCGCGGCGCTCGCGCACCTCCGGCTCGACGTCGACGCCGGTCACCTCGCGGACCACGGCGAGCACCTCCAGCACCGAGGAGCCGCTGCCGGAGCCGACGTTGAAGACGTCGTGCGGGCGCTCGTCGGCGGCCAGGTGGTCCAGCGCCGCCAGGTGCGCCTGCGCCAGGTCGAGGACGTGGACGTAGTCGCGGATCGCCGAGCCGTCCGGCGTCGGGTAGTCGCCGCCGAAGACGACGGGCGCCCGCCCGGCGTCCAGGGCCTCGAAGACGATGGGGATGAGGTTCATCACGGCGGTGTCGCCGAGGTCGTCCCAGCCGGCGCCGGCCACGTTGAAGTAGCGCAGGCTCGCCGAGCGCAGCCCCCAGGCGACACCGGCCGCGCGGGCCATCCACTCGCCGACGAGCTTGGTCTGCCCGTAGGGGTTGATGGGCTCGGCGGGGCCGTCCTCGCGCACCACGTCGGTCGCGGGCGCGCCGTAGGTGGCCGCCGAGGAGGAGAAGACGAGCTTGCCGACGCCGCCGTCGGCCATCGCCTGCAGCAGGTTCGCCGTGCCGCCGACGTTCTGCGACCAGTACCGCGCCGGCTGCTGCACCGACTCCCCGACCTGCTTGCGGGCGGCGAAGTGGACGACGGCCTCGACGCCGTGCTCGGCGAAGGCGGACACCAGCGCCGGGTGCGCCGCGTCGGTGGCCAGGTCCAGCTGCAGCACCCGCGCGTCCCCGACGCGCTGGGTGCGGCCGTTGGACAGGTCGTCGACGACGACGACCTCCTCGCCGCGCTCCTGCAGCAGCCGCACCACGTGGGACCCGATGTATCCGGCACCGCCGGTGACGAGAACGCTCATGGCAGCGACTGTAGCCAGCGCGGGTGATCACCCGGGCGGAATCCCCGCCCGCCGGGCGGCCAGCCCGTAGCCTCGGCCGGGTGCTGCGCCTGACGAACACCGTCCAGCCCTACGCGTGGGGTTCCACGAGCGCCATCCCGCAGCTGCTCGGCGTCGAGCCCGACGGCTCGCCGCAGGCCGAGCTGTGGATCGGCGCCCACCCCTCGGCCCCCTCCGACGCCGAGGGCGTCCCGCTCGACGAGCGCATCGCCGCCGACCCGGAGGACCTCCTCGGCGGCCGCGGCGAGCGGCTGGGCTTCCTGCTGAAGGTCCTGGCCGCCGCGGCGCCGCTGTCGCTGCAGGCGCACCCCGACCGGGAGACGGCGGCGCGCCGGTTCGCCGAGGAGGAGGCCGCGGGCGTCGCGCACGACGCCCCGCACCGGCTCTACAAGGACGCCGAGCACAAGCCGGAGCTGCTGTACGCGCTGGAGCCGTTCGCCGCGATGGCCGGCTTCCGCGCCCCCGCCGCCGCCGCCGAGCTGCTGGCCGGCCTGCAGCTGCAGGAGCTGCCGCCGGACTGCGCCGACCTGCTGGAGGCCCTGCTGGCCGAGCTGCGCGGCGCGGACGAGGAGCAGGCCCTGCGCGCGGCCACCCGGCGGCTGCTCACCGCCCCCGCCGAGGCCGTCTCCCCGCTCGTGGAGGCCGTCGCGACCGCCTGCGAGGACGTCGACGACCTCTCCGCCCGGTGCGTCGTGGACCTCGCCGGGCACCACCCGGGCGACCCGGGGGTGCTGGTCTCCACGCTGCTCAACCAGGTGCGGCTGCAGCCCGGCGAGGCGCTGTACCTGCCCGCCGGCAACGTGCACGCCTACCTGGAGGGCACCGGCGTGGAGCTCATGGCCAGCTCCGACAACGTGCTGCGCGGCGGCCTGACGCCCAAGCACGTCGACGTCGACGAGCTGCTGCGGGTGCTGGACTTCCGCGTCCTGCCGCCGCCGCTACTCGCACCGCGGCGCGTCTCCGCCGACGAGCAGGTCTTCGCGCCCGCCGACGTCGACGACTTCGCGCTCACCGTGCTGCGGGTGCGCCCGGGCGCGGCGACCACCTGGACCGCGGCGCTCCCGCGCACCCTGCTGTGCCTGGACGGCTCGGTGCGCGTCGCCTCCGCGCGCGGCGAGCTCGTCCTGGAGCGCGGGCAGAGCGCCTTCGCCGCCGCCGCCGAGCACCCGCTGACCGTCACCGGCGACGGCCGGCTCGCCGCGGCGGCACCGCGGGAGGGCTGAGGCGCGGCGGCCGCGGGCTCGGGGCTCGCGGAGGTCCTCCTCAACCGCCCGCCGCCCGGCCGCGTCCCGCGAGCAGCGTCGCCAGGGCGGGCGCGGCCAGCAGCATCACGAGCAGGCGCAGCACCTGCACGCTCAGCACGAACGTGGCGTCCGCGCCCGCGCCGACGGCGGCGGCCAGCACCGCGTACAGCCCGCCGGGGGTGGTGGCCAGGTAGGTGTCCAGCGCGGGCAGGCCGGTGACCGCGGACAGCAGCACGCCCAGCCCGGCGCTGCCGAGGACGCCGACGACGATGAGCGCGAGCGCGGCGGGCAGCACCCGGGCCACGGCCACCAGGCTGCGCGGGGTGAAGCGCAGGCCGACCTGCAGCCCGACGAGGGCGTAGGCCACCTCCTGCACCGGGGCCGGCACGCCGGCGCCCCCGGTCAGCCCGCCCAGCGAGGCGGCGGCCGCCAGCAGCAGCGGTCCCAGCAGCGAGGCGGCCGGCAGGTGCGCTCGCCGGCCCAGCCACGGCCCGGCCGCCGCGCACGCGGCGGTCAGCGCCAGCCCCGCCCACACCGGGCCCGCCGCGCCCGCGGCCGCGGGGCCGTCGGCGTGCACCCCGAAGACGAGCTGCAGCACCAGCGGCAGCGAGAGCACCACCAGCAGCACCCGCACGTACTGCACGACCGCCACGACGCGCTCGTCCGCGCCCAGCTGGCGGGCGATGACGACCAGGCCGCTGGCGCCGCCGGCGACGAGCGCGAACGCCCCGGTCACCGCGTCGACGTCGCGGTGGCGGCCCAGCAGGGCGCCCGTGCCGAGGCTGAGCAGCAGCGTGCCGACCGTCACCGCCAGCACCGGCAGCCAGTGCTCGCCGAGCGCGGCCAGCGTCGACAGCTGCACGAGGGTGCCGATGGTGACGCCGACGACGGCCTGCGCCGCGGTGCCCGCCCGCTCCGGCAGCGCCAGCGGGCGGGGCGCGGCGAGCGCGTCCACCAGGCCGACGGCCAGCCCGGCGAACAGGCTGGGGGAGGGCAGGCCGAGCCGGCCCAGCAGCAGCGAGGCGAGGACCGTCGCGGCGGCCAGCAGCGCCGCGTGCGCGGCGCGGGCTCCCGCGCCGGCGCGGCTCACCGCCCGGGGGGCTGCACGGCCAGCACGGCGCTCGTCCGCTCCTGCGCGGCGATCCGCCCGGTGGCCCCGCCGGGCAGGCCGGCCAGGTCGGGGGTGAGCACGAGCGAGCCGGTGCGCGCCCACGCCGCCAGCGGCCCGCGCACGACGTCGGCCGGGCCGGCGTCGGTGAGCAGGCGCACGCCCACCGGCCAGGCCGCGCCCGCCTCGGCGGCCGCGGCCAGCAGCCCGGCGTGGGTCAGCGTCCCCCCGCCCGTCCCCCCGCCCGTCCCCCCGGCCCCGCCCGGCAGGGCCAGCGCCGGGTCCTCCGGGCCGGGCTCGGCGAGCGGGACGTGGGTGTCGCCGTAGCCGGTGACCACCCGGGCGTAGTCGAGGACGCCGTCGGGCACCTCCGCGCCGAAGGAGGTCGCCAGCGGCGCCAGGGAGACCGCGATCCGCTCGGCGCGCGCGGGCGCCGCCAGCACCCGCGCGTCCGCCGAGACGAGGACGTCGGCGGGGCCGCCCGCGCCGGTGACGACGGCCGCGCCCGTGGACCAGGCGGCCAGCTGGAAGACGAGCGTGCGCCAGTGCGCGGGCAGGTCCAGCGCGACGACCGAGCCGGGCCCGACCTCGAACTCCTCCTCCAGCAGGTTGGCCGTCTTGGCCACCCAGGTGGACAGCACCCGCGCGGACAGCTCCACCCGCTCGCCGCTGCGCTCGTAGGAGGCGCCGTAGAACGTCAGCCGCGGAGCGGTGGGGTCGTCGGCGACGAGGCGCTGCAGCAGCGCGGGGACGGAGCGGGGGGAGCCGGCGGGCACGCCCGTCACGGTACGCGCCGCGCCGGGCGGGTCCGCCGCGGGCGGTAGCGTCCTCGGCCGTGCCCGCACCGCCGCCCCCCTCCTCCCCCCTGGCCGGGGTCGCGCTGACGCGGGTGCCCGTCGCCGTGGCCGCCGCCGTCGCGGCCGTCACCGCGATCGCCGTCCCGCTCGTGCTCGTCGGCCTGTGGACCCCCGCCGTCGCGGTGCCCGTCTGCGTCGTCGTCGCCGCGCTCGCCGGCCGGCTGGCCTGGGCGGTGCCCGCCGTCGCGGCCCCCGGCTGGTCGGCCGCCCTGAGCGTGGCGGTGGCCGTCGGCAGCGGCCTGTGGGCCGCCCTCACCCACGCCGAGCACGTCGTGCTGCGCCGCGACGCGGGCTCGATGGCCCTCTACGCCCACCAGCTCGCCACCGCCCACGGGCTGCCCGTGGACCCCTCGGTGGCGGCGCTGGGCGGGGCGGCGGCGCTGGCCGACCCGAACGTCACCCTCGCCTCGCCGGCCTTCTACCAGGTCGGCGACGGCGCGGACGCGGTCGTCGTCCCGCAGTTCCTGCCCGGGGCGCCGGCGCTGTACTCGCTGGGGGAGTGGGCCGCGGGCTGGAGCGGGCTGTTCGTCGTGCCCGCGCTCGTCGGCGCGTGCGCGGTGCTGGCCTTCGCGGGGCTGGCCGCCCGCACCGTCGGGGCCCGCTGGGCGCCGCTCGCCGCGGCCGTCCTGGCCCTGGCCCAGCCGGTGCTGCACGCGCACCGCTCCACCTACTCCGAACCGCCCGCGCTGCTCGTCGTGCTCGGCGCCGCGTCGGTGCTGGTCGCCGCGCTGGGCGCGAGCGGGCGCACCGCGGCCCGCCTCGGCGGCGGCGCGGGGCTGCTGCTGGGCGCGTGCGGGTTCGTGCGCATCGACTTCCTGCGCGAGGTGGCCGTCCTGGTGCCGGTCGCGGCGCTGCTGCTGGCGCTGCGCCACCCCGCCGCGCGGGCGCTGGCCGCCGCCACCGGCGCCGTCTCGCTGCTGGCCGTGGCCGCCGCGCTGGTCACCTCCCGGCCCTACCTGGGCACGATCGCCGCCTCGCTGGTGCCGCTGGTGGCGGGTCTGCTGGCGCTCACCGCGGTCTCGGCGCTCGTGCTGCGGCTGGTGCGCTCGGGCCGTCCCGCCCGCTGGGGACGGCTGCGCTCGCCGCGGCTGGGGACGGTGCTGGCGGCGGCGCTCGCGGTGGTCCTGCTGGTCCTGGCCAGCCGGCCGCTGTGGCTGGTGGTGCGCCAGGACCCCGAGGACCCCGGCAGCAAGCTGGTCGCCGCGCTGCAGCTCGCGCAGGGCCTGGCCGTGGACGGCGGGCGCACCTACGCCGAGCAGTCGCTCACCTGGACCGCCTGGTACCTGGGCTGGCCGGCCCTCGTGCTCGCCGGTGCGGCCGCCGTCGTGCTGCTGCGCCGCCTGGTGGCGGCCGTGCAGGCCGGTGGGCCGCTGCCGGCCTGGACCGCGCCCTACGTCGTGGCGATCGGCTCGACGCTGCTGACCCTGTACCGGCCGGGCATCACCCCCGACCACCCGTGGGCCGACCGGCGCCTGGTCGTCGTCGTGCTGCCCGCGGTGGTCCTGCTGTCGGTGGCTGCCCTGGCCGACCTCGTGCGCCGCGCCGGCCCCGCCCGCCCGCCGCTGCGCGCGGCGACCGCGGCCGTCGGGGCGCTGCTGCTGGTGCTGCCCGCCGCGGCGGCCACGCTGCCGGTGGCCGCGCAGCGCACCGAGCGCGGCGAGCCGGCGGCGCTGGCGCAGGCGTGCGCGAGCTTCGCCGCCGGCGACGTGGCCCTCGCGGTCGACCCGCGCTCGCGCAACGAGTGGCCGCAGCTGCTGCGCGGCAGCTGCGGGGTGCCGACGGCCTCGATCGTCGTCGCCACCCGCGACGGGGCGCCGGGCAGCGATGCGTACTGGACGACGCTGGCGGCGGCCGTGCAGCGCCAGGCCGAGCGCGTGCGCGCCGCGGGCGGGCGCCCGGTGCTCGTGGCGGCCGGCGGGGACACCGACGCGGTGCAGGTCCTGCGCCGCCTCGGCGTGGCCGAGCCGCGCGTCGTCGCGGACCTGCGCACGGGCGAGGACGAGCGGGTCCTCGAGGAGCGCCCCGACGGGATGCAGTACATCGACGTCCGCCTCGTCACCGGCGTCGCCCCCTGACCCTGTGGACAGCTCGTGATCTTCCACGGGGCACCGGGG
>NZ_JBJLSF010000037.1:0-41805 GCF_050871885.1 Kineococcus aridisoli
GAGCGGGCCCGGCGCCGGGTCCGCTCCGGGTTCAGCGGTGGGTGAGCCGCCCTGTCAGGTGCACCGTGGAGCCGTCGCGGCTGCGCACCGCGGTCTCCCAGCCGCCGGGCACCTCCCGCACGACGTGCCGCACGGTCGAGGGCAGCAGCAGCGGCGCGCCGAAACCGACCTCGAAGCGCGCCGCCGCCGGGGCCGGGCCGCCGAGGGCGGCCAGGCTGCGCGAGGCCGTCCACACCCCGTGCGCCAGCGCCCGGCGGAAGCCCAGCAGCCGTGCGGTGGGCCGGGACAGGTGGATCGGGTTGACGTCACCGCTGACGGCCGCGTACTCGCGGCCGGTGTCGGCGGGCACCCGCCACAGCGTCCCCTCGCCCTCGGGCGCCGGCAGCCGATCCTCGGCGACGGGTGTCCCCGGCATCCGCACCCCGCGGGCGAGGTAGCGGCTGCGCCCGGACCAGACGACCTGCGCGGCGCCGGCCCGGCTGACCTCCGTCAGCAGCTCGACGGTCGCGCCGCGCTGGTGCGGGCGCATGCCGACCGCCCGCACGAACACGTCGAGGGGGGCGTCCACCGGCAGCGGCGCGGACTGCTCGAAGCTCTGGCGCACGTGCACCAGGCCCAGCAGCCGGAAGGGGAACGCCTCGCGCACGAGCAGGTCCACCTGCAGCCCGAAACCCAGCAGGTGCGGCAGCGGCAGCGGCAGCACGTCGCGCACGGGGAACCCGGTGGCCCGGCAGAACGCCGCCACCCGCTCGACGTCGGGGCGCACGCCCTCGGCGCGCACGGTGGTGCGGGGGAAGTCGACGGCGCGGCGCGGCCGGCGCAGCAGCGAGCGCGCGTACAGGGGCGCCAGCGACGGCGGGCCGGGGACCGTGCGCACGCCGGCGGCCTGCGCGGAGGTGGGACGGCCGCCCGCGCGGCCGGTGGAGCGGCCCATCACGCCCCCAGCACGCTCTGGCCGCAGACCCGCAGCACCTGGCCGTCGACGCCCGCCGCGTCCGGCTGGGCGAGCCAGGCCACCGCCTCGGCGACGTCGACCGGCAGCCCGCCCTGCTGCAGGCTGGAGGCGCGCCGGCCGACCTCGCGCGGCACGGGCGGCATCGCGGCCGTCATCGGCGTCTCGACGAACCCGGGGGCCACCGCGTTGACGGCCATCCCGCGCTCGGCCAGCGGAACGGCCAGCGCCTCGACCAGCCCCACCAGACCCGCCTTGCTCGTGGCGTAGTTCGTCTGGCCCTTGGCGCCGGCCAGGCCGTTGATGGAGGACAGGCACACCAGGCGCGCCCCGGGGGCGAGGGCACCCCCGCGTTCCAGCAGCCCGGCGGTCAGCCGCAGCGGGGCCAGCAGGTTCACGCCGAGGACGGCGTCCCAGGCGGCCGCGTCGAGGTTCACG
The DNA here is from genome assembly GCF_050871885.1 of Kineococcus aridisoli. Classification (NCBI taxonomy): domain Bacteria; kingdom Bacillati; phylum Actinomycetota; class Actinomycetes; order Kineosporiales; family Kineosporiaceae; genus Kineococcus; species Kineococcus aridisoli. Next base: position 1,391 of record NZ_JBJLSF010000037.1, read on the forward strand.
AACGAGCGGTCGCGGGTGACGCCGGCGTTGTGGACGACGACGTCGGCACCGTCGAACCGCACCGCCAGGTGGTCGGCGAGGCGGGCCGGGGCGTCGTCGGCCGTGACGTCCAGGTGCAGCGTGGAGCCGTGGACGCGGTTGGCGACGGCGGCCAGGCGCTCACCGGCGGCGGCCACGTCGACGCAGACGACGTGGTGGCCCGAACGCGCCAGGACCTCCGCGCAGGCCGCGCCGATCCCTTGCGCCGCACCGGTGACGACGGCCACGCGCCGCTCGCGCGCCGGTACCGGGGCGCCGGGCCCGACGACGATCGGCTGGCCGTCGACGAAGGCCGAGCGCGCCGAGCAGAGGAACTCCAGCGCCGAGCGCAGCGCGGTGCCCGCGCCGGTGGCCACGCGCAGCAGGTTCACGGTCGTCCCGCCGCGGGCCTCCTTGCCCAGGGACCGGGCGAAACCCTCCAGCCCGCGCTGGACGGCGCGCGCCTCGGGGTCGGTGAACTCCTGCGGGACGCCGGTGAGGACGACGACGCGCCCCGAGGGCGCCGTCCGCTTGAACGCCGGCGCCAGCTGCTCGCGCAGCGCCGCCAGCTCGGCGACCCGGCGCACCCCGGTGGCCTCGACGACGATCGCGCCGAGGCGGTCCTCGCCGGCGGCCGCGAGGTCGTCCAGGACCCGCGCACCGGCCTCGCGCAGCCAGCCGGCGACCTGCGCCGAGCGCGTCGCCCCGGCGAGCTCGACGACGAGCGCGGGACCGGTCAGCAGCTCCTGGCCGGGTTCGAACCGGCGCAGCCGCGGCGGCCGGGGCAGCCCGGTGCGCGCGGCCAGCAGCGCACCCGGGCCGGAGCGCACGAACGCGCCGTAGGGGTCCTGCCCCAGCGGGTTCGGCAGCTTCGGGACCTTCGGCAGGTTCGGCATCACGCCTCCACCAGGGCCGCGATGCCCTGACCGCCGGCGGCGCAGATCGAGATCAGCGCCCGGCCGCCGCCGCGCTCGGCGAGCAGCTTCGCCGTCGTGGCGAGGATGCGGGCGCCGGTCGCGGCGAACGGGTGGCCGGTCGCCAGCGAGGAGCCGACGGGGTTCAGCCGGGCGCGGTCGACGCTGCCCAGCGCCTTCTCCAGCCCGAGCCGGTCGCGGCAGAACTCCTCGTCCTCCCAGGCGGCGAGGGTGGCGAGCACGGTGGAGGCGAACGCCTCGTGGACCTCCACGACGTCGAGGTCGTCGAGCGTGAGCCCGTTGCGCTGCAGCAGCCGCGGCACGGCCCACACGGGCGCGGTGAGCAGGCCCTCGCCGTGGACGTGGTCGACGGCGGCGGTCTCGGCGTCCACGAGGTGGGCGAGCACCGGGAGCCGGTGCTGCGCGGCCCACTCGTCGCTGGCCAGCAGGACGACCGCGGCGCCGTCGGTGAGCGGGGTGGAGTTCCCGGCGGTCATCGTCGCGGGCTGCTCGAGGTCGCGGCCGAACACCGGCGGCAGCGTCGCGAGCTTCTCCACCGAGGTGTCCGGGCGCAGGAGGTCGTCGCGGCGCACCCCGAGGTAGGGGGTGAGCAGGTCGTCGAGGAAACCGCGCTCGTAGGCGGCGGCGAGGTTGCGGTGGCTGGCCAGCGCCAGCTCGTCCTGCGCCTCGCGCGAGACGCCCCACGCCGCCGCCGTGCGGGCCGCGTGCTCGCCCATCGACAGCCCCGTGCGGGGCTCGGCGTTGCGCGGCGGCACCGGCCGCAGCTGACCGGGGCGCAGGCGCGAGAGGGCCGCGAGCCGGGCGGCGGGGGTGCGGGCGCGGCTCAGGTCCAGCAGCACCCGGCGCAGGCGGTCGTCCAGGGCGATGGGCGCGTCGCTGGCCGAGTCCGCGCCGCCGGCGATCCCCGACTCCACCTGCCCCAGGGCGATCTTGTTGGCGACGAGGACGGCGGTCTCCAGACCCGTCGCGCACGCCTGCTGCACGTCGTAGGCGGGGGTCGCGGCGTCGAGGGCGGTGGACAGCACCGCCTCGCGGGTGAGGTTCAGGTCGCGGCTGTGCTTGAGCACGGCGCCGGCCGCGACCTCGCCGAGGCGTTCACCGGCCAGCCCGCAGCGGGCGACCAGGCCGTCGAGCGCGGCGACGAGCAGGTCCTGCGCGGACACCTGCGCGTAGCGGCGCCCGGCCCGGACGAAGGGGGTGCGGTTGCCGGCGACGATCGCGGCGCGTCTGGTCACGGGACCTCCTCGTACGACGTTGACCTGTCCGGAAGCTACCAGGTACTCGGGGTACCGGATACCCGTCGTGCGGGGTACCGTCGAGACGTGGACACCGTCACGGAGGACGGCCGGCGGACCCGGTGGGCCGAGCACCGCCGCCGCCGGCGCGAGGAGCTCGTGACGGCTGCCCTGCGCGCGATCACGACGCACGGCGCGGGGATCGGCATGGACGACCTCGCCGCCGCCGCCGGGACGAGCAAGACCGTGCTCTACCGGCACTTCGCCGACAAGGAGGACCTCTACCTCGCCGTCGCCGACCGCGTGAACTCGACGATCGTGCGGGAACTGCGCGCGGCGGTCGCGGCGGCCGACGGCCCGCGCGACGCGCTCGCCGCGATCATCTCCGCCTACGTGCACCTGGTGGAGGCCGACCCGGAGGTCTACCGGTTCGTCGTCTCCCACCCGTTCCTGGAACGCCCGCTGACCACCGACCCGGTGCAGCGCATCTCCGGCGCCATCGCCGACGAGGCCGCCCGCACCATCACGGTGCACCTGCGGCTGGCTGGCGCGCGCGACACCTCCGCCGACGCGCTCGCCCACGGGCTCATCGCCCTCATCCGCACCGCCGCCGACCGGTGGACCACGAGCCCGGACCGGGTCCCGGCCGCCACCCTCGTCCACGACCTGATCCAGCTGGCCTGGGGCGGCCTGGACGCCGTGCTCGCCCCCGCTCCCGAGGAGGTCCCGTGACCACGACCACCGATCGCCCCGCCACCGACCGTCCCGCCGAGCGCGCCGCCGAGCAGGCGCCGGACGCGGCGGGCGCCCCCGTCGACCGCGAGGCGCTGCGCGCGCTGCTGGACGGCCGCTTCCGCGCCGAGCGCGAGCGGGCCCGCCGCGACTTCCCCGCCGACCTGTTCGGGGTCACCGACCACCTGAGCACCCGCGAGCACCGCGACCTCACCCGGCGGCGGCTGCGCACCCTCGCCGAGCTCGGCGGGCACGAGCTCGGCTACTCCTCGCGCTGGGGCGGGGGCGACTCCCCCGGCGGGCAGGTGTCGCAGTTCGAGATGCTCGGGTTCGGCGACGCCTCGCTGATGATCAAGTCCGGCGTGCAGTGGGGCCTGTTCGGCGGCGCCGTGCAGGCCCTGGGCACCGAGCGCCACCACGCGGAGCTGCTGCCCCGGCTGCTGCGCCTGGAACTCGTCGGCTGCTTCGCCATGACCGAGACCGGCCACGGCTCCGACGTCGCCTCGATCGGCACCACCGCCGTCTACGACGCGGCGGCGCAGGAGTTCGTCATCACGACCCCGGACCCCTCCTGCCGCAAGGACTACGTCGGCGGCGCGGCCGAGGACGCCGACGTCGCCGTCGTGTTCGCCCAGCTCGTCACCGGCGGCGAGCACCGCGGCGTGCACGCCTTCGTCGTCCCGCTGCGCGTCGACGGCCGGACCGCCCCCGGCGTCCGGCGCGGCGACGACGGCCGCAAGATGGGCCTCAACGGCATCGACAACGGCCGGCTCTCCTTCGAGGGCGTGCGCGTGCCGCGCACCGCGCTGCTGAACCGCTACGCCGACGTCGCCGAGGACGGCACGTACTCCAGCCCCGTCGCCAGCGCGAACTCCCGGTTCTTCACGATGCTCGGCGCGCTCGTCAAGGGCCGGGTCAGCGTCTCCGGCGGCGCGCTGTCGCAGACCAAGACCGCCCTGGAGATCGCCCTGCGCTACGCCCAGCGGCGCACCCAGTTCCAGCGCCCCGGCGGCGACGGCGAGGTCGTCCTGCTCGACTACCTGGCCCACCAGCGCCGGCTGCTCGTGCCGCTGGCGACGACGTACGCGCTGAGCTTCGCCCAGGACGACCTGCTCGGCGAGATGGACGAGCTGCTGAAGGTCCAGCTGGCCGGCGAGGAGGCCGAACCCGCGCGCCAGCGCGCCTTCGAGGCGCACGCGGCGGGCATGAAGGTCGCCTCCACCTGGCACGCCACCCGCACCATCCAGACCTGCCGCGAGGCGTGCGGCGGCAACGGCTACCTCTCGGAGTCCCGGCTGCCCCAGCTGAAGGCCGACACCGACGTCTTCACGACCTTCGAGGGCGACAACACCGTCCTGCTGCAGCTGGTCGCCAAGAGCCTGCTGACCTCCTACGCGCAGCAGTTCTCCGACCTGGACACCCTGGGCATGGCCAGGTTCGCCACCCGCGACTTCGTCTCCACCTACGCCGGGCGCAGCCCCGCCCGCTCGCTGGTGGCCGACGTCGTCGAGGCCGGCCGCGTGCCCGACGACCTGCACGACCGCGCCTGGCAGCTGCGGATGCTCGCCGACCGCGAGCGCCACGTCGTGGAGACGCTGGCCAAGCGGATGCGCAAGGCGCGCTCGCGCCCCGAGGCCGAGCGCTTCGAGGCCGTCGACGACCTGCAGGACCACCTGCTGCTGGCCGGCCGCGTGCACGTGGACCGCGTCGTCGCCGAGGCGTTCGCCGCGGCCATCGCCCGCTGCGACGACCCCGACGTCGCAGCGCTGCTGTCCGACGTCTGCGACCTGCACCTGCTGGCGCTGCTGGAGGCGGACAAGGGCTGGTACCTGCAGCACCGCCGGATGACGACGCTGCGCGCCAAGGCCATCACCTCGGCGGTCAACGCGCTGTGCCGCCGGCTGCGCCCGCGCACCGACGACCTGCTCGCGGGTTTCGGCATCCCGCGCGGGTGGCTGGCCTCCACGCTCGTCGGCTGACGCGGGGGCGACCGGGGTGCACCCGGTCGGGGGAACGCGGCCGGGGAAGGCGGCGAACCCGCCCCGCGGCGGCTGCGCCCGTGCCACGCTCGGAGGGTCCTGCGACCGCAGGGGTCCACCGAGATCGCCGGGGGTGCTCGTCGTGGTCAGCCCGGCCGCGCCGCCGCCCCGCCGTCCCCGCGCGCTGCCGACGGCGTTCCTCGCCGCCGTGTCGCTGATCTGGGTGTGGGTGCTGCTGACCTCCACGGGCAGCACGGACCGGGCGGTCCTCGTCACCGAGGTCGCCGGCGCCGCCGCCCTCGCGCTGACCGCCGTCCACGCCCCCGCCCCGAGGGCCCGGTGGGTCATCGGGCTCGTCGGCTGCTGGGCCGGGCTCAGCGCGCTCGGCGACTCCTGGTGGTTGCTGACCGCCGGCTCCGCCGCGGTGAGCTACGCCCGGGGCCAGTACGAGCCGACGGTCACGGTCGTGCTGTTCCTGCTGCGCTACGCGGCGCTCGCGGTGGCCCTCGCCCTCGCCGTGCCGCACCGCACGGGCGCGCCCCGCAGGGCGTGGTCCGCGCTCGGCGACGCGCTGGCACCGCTGCAGGTGGCGGGCGGCGCCGCCGCGCTGGTGGCCCTCACCAGCCCGCTGGGCGACCTCCTCGACGACGGGCACCCCTACTCCCTGTTCTTCGCCTGCGACCTGCTCGTGGCTGCCGGCGCGTCCACCCTGGTGCTGCGCCGCGCGCTGACCACCCGCCGCGCCCCCGGGCGCCCGGACCGGCTGGCGACGGCCACCGCCGTCGGCGTCACCTGCCTGTGCGCGGCGGACGCCGGGGTGGTGCTCGGCCTCGTGCGCGGTTCGGCGACGGCCGGCGCGATCGGCTACACGTGCGCGCTGGCCGGTGCGGCCGTGGTCGTCGTCGCGCACCTGCGCGCCGGCCGGGTCCCGGCACCGGCGGGCAGCTGCCTGCCCCCGGTCCCGGTGGCCGGGCGGGGCACCCGGCTCGCCGCGCGGGTGCTCGCCCGGCTGCTGCTGCCGCCGGCGGTGCTCGTCCTGACCACCGCGGGTGCCGTCCTGGGCCTGACCGGCACCGGCGGCGGCTGGCCGGCGGCCCTGGGCGCCGACCGCCCCGTGACGACGGGCCTGGCGGTCACCGCCCTGGCCCTCGCCCTCGCCGACGCGGTGCTGCGGCTGGTGCGCGCCGACCGCGCCGAGACCACCGCGGCGAGCGCCGTGCGCGACGAGCTCACGGGCGCGTGGAGCCGCCGGGGCCTGGCCGCGCAGGTGGCCGCGGCCCGCGGGCAGGGGTGGGGCGCCCCGGGGATGCCCCGGCCGCGCCCGGCGGGGGCGGAGCAGGCCGGCGGGTGCACGTGCGCGGTGCTCGACCTCGACGGGTTCAAGGCCGTCAACGACACCCACGGCCACGCCGCCGGGGACCTGGTGCTGCGCGCGGTGGTCGAGCGCGCCGCGCGGGTCGTCGGCGACGACGGCCTGGTGGCCCGCCTGGGCGGTGACGAGTTCGTCGTCTGGCTGCACTGCGGCGGTCCCGGGGCACCGCGGGTGCAGCGGGTGCTGGAGCTGCTGCGCACCGCGCTGGCCGCTCCCGTCCCGCTCGCGGACGGCGCGAGCGCGAGCGTGGGGGTCTCCCTCGGGGTGGTCGACGCCGACGCCGACGGCCGGGGCGGCGACCTCGCGGCCGTCCTGGGCGAGGCCGACCGCCGGATGTACGCGGACAAGCGCGCGCGCAGGCGCCCGGCCCCGGTGGGCTGAGCCGGCGACGTCGCAGCGCCTGTTCCGGACGTGGTCGTGCGCCTACTGTGCAAGGGTGGACGTGCTGAGCGGGGACGACGTGCTGCGCAGGAACAACGTGCACGTCACGGGCCCGGCGTCCGGGCCCCCGCTGGTCTTCGCCCACGGCTTCGGGTGCGACCAGGGGCTGTGGCGCCTCGTGGCACCCGCGTTCGAGGCCACCCACCGCGTCGTCCTCTTCGACCACGTCGGTGCCGGCGGCTCGGACCTGTCCGCCTACGACCCGGTCCGGCACGGGCGCCTGGAGGGCTACGCGCAGGACGTCGCCGAGGTGCTGGAGGCCCTCGACCTCGGCCCGGTCGTCTTCGTCGGGCACTCGGTGAGCGCCATGGTGGGCGTGCTGCTGGCCGCCGAGCGCCCCGAGCTCGTCGAGAGCCTGGTGCTGGTGGGGCCCAACCCGCGCTACGTGGACGACGAGGGCTACCGCGGCGGCTTCAGCGCCGAGGAGATCGACGAGCTGCTCGCGACGATGGACGTCAACTACCTGGGCTGGTCGCGCGGGCTGGCGCCCGTGATCACGGGCGTGCCGGAGCGCCCCGAGCTCGGCCAGGAGCTGGCGGACAGCTTCTGCCGCACCGACCCCGCGATCGCCCGGCGCTTCGCCCGCACGACGTTCCTGTCCGACAACCGCGGCGACCTGCACCGCGTGCGCACGCCGACCCTGGTGCTGCAGTGCAGCGACGACGTCATCGCCCCCCTGAGCGTCGGGACGTTCGTCCACGAGAGCATCGCCGGCAGCGAGCTCGTCGTGCTCCGGGCCCGCGGGCACTGCCCGAACCTCAGCGCCCCCGACGAGCTCGTCGACGTCCTGCGCCGCCACCTCGGTGCGGTGTGAGCCGGCACGCTCCGCGAGAGCACGGCACCGGTGCCGCTGCGGCACCGGGCACCGCCCCGGCAGAGCTCGTCGTGCTCCCGGAGGGCACCCGCCCCGGCTGGGAGGCGTGGGACCGTGCACCCTGCGGGCTGCTGGTCGCCGACGCGGAGGGCACGGTCGTCGAGGCCAACCGCACGCTGCTCGCCTGGACCGGGCGCAGCCGCCAGGAGGTCGTGGGGCGGGTGCGGGTCGGTGACCTGCTCTCGATCGGCGGCCGCATCTACTGGGAGACCCACCTCTTCCCCCTGGTGCAGGTGGAGGGGCGCGCCGAGGAGGTCGCCGTCGAGCTGAGGGCCCCCGGGCGCCGGCTCCCCGTGCTGCTGTCCGCGGTCGCCACCGGCTCCGGGCGAGCGGCGCGGGTGCACGTCGTCCTCGCCGCCGCCCCCGAGCGGGCGCGCTTCGAGCGGGAGCTGGTGGCGGCGCGCGCGGAGGCCGAGCGCGCCGCCACCGGGCTGCAGGCGCTGCAGCACGTGAGCGCGGCGCTGTCGCGGGCCGTCGGCGTCGACGCCGTCGCCGAGGCCCTGGTGCACGTGGTCCGCGAGCAGCTGGGTGCCTCCGGCATCGACCTGCAGCTGGACCGCTCGGAGCAGCGGCCGCCCGGCTCCCCCGTCCGCCACCGGCCGCCACCCGCCGTCGTGGCCCCCGGCGCGCAGCACGCGTCCGTGGACGGCGCGCGGGCGCGCGTCCCGCTGCAGGGCCAGCACCGGCTGCAGGGGGTGCTGACCCTCACCTTCCCCGAGGGCCCGGGCGTGGACCCCCCGGACCTGGACGTCCTGACGGCGCTCGGGCAGCAGAGCGGCCTGGCGCTGGACCGGGCCTGGCAGCACGAGCAGCGCGCGGGCATCGCCCACGAGCTGCAGCACTCCCTGCTGGCCGGGGAGGTGCCCGAGGACCCCCGCTACGAGGTCGCCAGCGCGTACCTGCCCGGCGTCGAGGCCCTCGAGGTGGGCGGCGACTGGTACGACGTCTTCCGCGGCGGCACCCCCGAGCGGCCGGAGGTCTGGCTGGTCGTCGGGGACGTCGTGGGCCACGGGCTGCAGGCCGCGGTGGGGATGGGTCAGCTGCGCAGCGCGCTGCGGGCGGTGAGCGCACCCGGCGCGGGTCCGGCGGAGGTGCTGGGCGCGCTGGACCGCTTCGTCGAGCAGGTCGAGGCGACCCGCACCGCCACCGTCGCCCTGGGGCGGCTGGAGCTGGGCACCGGGCTGGTGCGCTACGCCTGCGCCGGCCACCTGCCGCCGCTGCTGCTGCCCGCCGACGGTGCCCCGCGGCTGCTGTGGGAGGGGCGCTCCACCCCCCTGGGGATCAGCGGCCACGACGGCGGGCGCGCGGGGAGCACCGTGCAGCTGCACCCCGGGGACGCGCTCCTGCTCTACACCGACGGCCTCGTCGAGCGGCGCCGGCGCCCCATCGACACCGGCCTCGACCTCCTCGTCTCCGCGGCCGCGGACCTGGCGGGCTCCTCGCCGCAGGAGGGCGTGGAGCACCTGACGAGGACGCTGCTGGCCGACCAGGACAACGACGACGACGTGTGCCTGCTGCTGCTGCGCTGGCTCGGCGGCCCGCCCACCGCGACCGCCTCCTCGCAGCCCGGGCCGCGGGAGCCGTAGCCTCGCCGCGTGCACGGTGAGTACAAGGTCCCGGGCGGCAAGCTCGTCGTCGTCGACCTCGACGTCGTCGACGGCCGGCTGGCCGCCGTCCGCCTCAGCGGCGACTTCTTCCTCGAACCCGACGACGCGCTGGAGGCCGTCGACGCGGCGCTGACGGGCCTGCCCGCCGACGCCGACGCCGCCGACCTCGCGCAGCGGGTGCGCTCGGCGCTGCCGGCCGGCGCCGTCCTGCTCGGCTTCACCCCCGAGGCCGTCGCGACGGCCGTGCGCCGCGCCGTCGGCGGGGCGACGGGCTGGCTGGACCACGACTGGCAGCTCGTGCACACCGGTCCGCAGTCGCCGACGACGCACATGGCCCTCGACGAGGTCCTCACCCGGGAGGTCGCCGCCGGGCGGCGGCCGCCGACGCTGCGGGTGTGGGAGTGGGCGAGCCCGGCCGTCGTCCTCGGCAGCTTCCAGTCCCTGGTCAACGAGGTCGACGCCGAGGCCGCGCAGCGCCTGGGCGTGGAGGTCGTGCGCCGGGTCTCCGGCGGCGGGGCGATGTTCGTCGAGCCGGGCAACACCATCACGTACTCCCTCTACGCGCCCGGCTCGCTCGTGGAGGGCCTGTCGTTCACCGAGTCGTACGCGTTCCTCGACGACTGGGTGCTCGTCGCCCTCGGCGACCTGGGCGTCAAGGCCTGGTACCAGCCGATCAACGACATCGCCACCGACCAGGGCAAGATCGCCGGGGCCGCGCAGAAGCGGCTGGCCGACGGCACCGTCCTGCACCACGTGACGATGTCCTACGACATCGACGCCGCGAAGATGCTGCAGGTGCTGCGGATCGGCCGGGAGAAGCTGTCCGGCAAGGGCCTGGCGAGCGCCGCCAAGCGCGTCGACCCGCTGCGCCGCCAGACCGGCCTGCCGCGCGAGGAGGTCATCGCCTCCATGGTGTCCACCTTCCGGCGCCAGTACGGGCTCACCGCCTCCGGGCTGACGCCCGCCGAGCTGGCCGCCGCCGACGAGCTCGTCGCCGCCAAGTTCGCCACGCGCGACTGGGTGGCCCGCATCCCCTGACCTGGACACCTCCCGGCCGGCGGCGCAGACTCGGCCGATGGAACCCACCGCCACCTCCGCGCACGGGGTGCGCACCGGTGTCGTGCGCGACGCCGACCGCGCGGGGCGGGCGCTGCGGGTGAGCGCCCACCCCGAGGCCGGCCGGGTCGTGCTCTCCACGTGGCAGGACGCCGGCTGCGTCTCGACGGTGCGCCTGGACCGCGCGGAGGTCGTCGAACTGCTCGCCGCCCTCGGCGCCGCGCTGCTGCCGGCGCCGCAGGAACCCCGGGGCACCACCCCCTAGCGGTTCACCAGGCCAGGACCCCGTACCGGTCGCGCAGCTGGCCGGTCGGCCCGTCCACCCCGGTGGTCGCCATCTCGACGATCGCGTCGGTGCCCTCGGTGAGCGTCTGCGGACCGCTGTGGCCGTCGAGGTCGGTCGCGGTGTACCCGGGGTCGACGGCGTCGAACCTGATCCCCGGCAGCGCCTTGGCGTACTGGGTGGTGAGCATCGTCACCGCCGCCTTCGAGGACGTGTGGAGCGGCGCGACGACCTGACCCTCGACGCGCCCGGGGTCGTGGGTGGCGGCGGAGGAGCCCAGCCCGCTGGCGACGTTGACGACGACGGGGTTGGCCGACCCCTGCATCAGCGGCAGGAACGCGCGGGTGACCCGCACGGTCCCGAAGACGTTGACGCCGTAGACGGCCAGGGCGTCGATCGTCCCCTCGTGGGCGGCGACGTCGGCGGCCGCGACGGAGGCGTCGTCGGTGACGTCGATGCGGACGAAGCGCGCCCCGAGCGCGTCGGCGGCCGCCCGCCCGCGCGCACCGGGGGGAGGATGGCCCGGTGGTGGAGGGCGAGAACCTCGGGACGGCCCTGCGGCGCTGGCGCGACCGGTTGTCCCCCGTCGACGTCGGGCTGCCCGCGCGCTCGTCTCGGACCTGTGCGAGGCGCTGGTGCGCTACCCGCGGGACGAGGGCCTCGTCGCGCTGACCGAGGAGGTCGGCCGCACCAGCCCGGAGTTCCGCCGGCTGTGCCGGGAGGGCACGGTGGGCCGGCACGTCTCGGCGCGCACGACGGTCGAGCACCCCGTCGTGGGCGACGTGACGTGCGATTGCGACGTGCTCACCGCCCCCGGCAGCGACGCACGGCTCGTCCTGTGCAGCGCCCCGGCCGGCTCGGTCGACGCGGGGAAGCCGGAGTTCCTGCGCGTCACCGGTGGGCGGCCCGTCGCCGCGCCGTCCACTCCAGCACCCGCTCGACCGGCCACGTCGTGACGACCCGCTCGGCCGGCACCCCGCACTCCTCGGCGCGCGCGCAGCCGTAGGGCTGCCAGTCCAGCTGGCCGGGGGCGTGCGCGTCGGTGGACAGCGCGAACAGGCAGCCGGCCTCCACCGCCTGGCGCAGCAGCGCCCGCGGCGGGTCCAGCCGCTCCGGGCGGGCGTTGACCTCCACCGCCACCTCGTGCTCGGCGCAGGCGGCGAACACCGCGGCGGCGTCGAACTCGCTCGGCGGCCGGCCGCCCTCGCCGACCCGCCCGTGCCCACCGGTGACCATCCGCCCCGTGCAGTGCCCGAGCACGTCGGCGCGGCCGCCGCCGATCGCGGTGAGCATCCGGCGGGTCATCTCCTCGCGCGGCATCCGCAGCTGCGAGTGCACCGAGGCGACGACGACGTCGAGGCGCTCCAGCAGGTCCGGCGGGCAGTCCAGCGCACCGTCGGCGTGGACGTCGACCTCGATGCCCGCCAGCAGCCGGAAGGGCAGCAGCGTCGGCGCGAGCGCGGCGATCTCGTCGAGCTGGCGCTCGCGGCGGGCGCGGTCCAGGCCCCGGGCCACCCTCAGCCGCTCGGAGTGGTCGGTGACGGCGACGTACTCGTGCCCGAGCTCGGCGGCGGTGGCGGCCATCTCCGCCAGCGGGCTGCCGCCGTCGCTGGCGTCGGTGTGGGTGTGCAGGTCGCCGCGCAGCTGCGCGCGCAGGGCCTCCCCGCCGGTCACCAGCGGGCCGGCGGCCTCCTCCAGGGCCTGCAGCCGGCGGGGCACCGCACCCGCCGCGGCCTGCTGGGCGACCTCCGCCGAGGCCTCGCCGACGCCCCGCAGCGCGGTGAGGGTGCCGGCGGCCAGCCGCTGCTCCAGCTCCCCGGCGGGCAGGTCCCCCAGCACGGCGGCGGCCCGGCGGAACGCCTGCGCGCGGAAGGTGTCGGCCCGGGCGCGCTCCAGGAGGAAGGCGGTGCGCCGCAACGCCTGCACGGGATCCACGGATCTCCTCCAGCCGGTGGGCGGACCGGTTCGGGGTGCGGCCGGCCGATCCACTCTGCACCATTCCCAGGTGCCCCGCCTGCGCCGCGTCTCGAGCTCCTCCCCGGGTTTCACGCGCCGTCGCCGCGGCAGGGGCTGGAGCTACCACGACACCGCCGGCGAGCGGATCACCGACCCCGAGGTCGTCGCCCGCATCGACGCCCTGGCGATCCCGCCCGCCTACACCGACGTGTGGATCTGCCCGTACCCCAACGGGCACCTGCAGGCCGTCGGCACCGACGACCGCGGGCGGCGGCAGTACCGCTACCACGAGGAGTGGCGCCGCCAGCAGGACCGCGCCAAGCACGACCGGGTGCTGGAGGTGGCCGCGCGGCTGCCGGCGGCCCGCGCCGTCGTCGAGGAGCAGCTGCGGCTGCCCGGGCTGCCGCGCGAGCGGGTGCTGGCCGCCGCCTTCCGGCTGCTGGACCTCGGCTTCTTCCGGGTGGGCGGCGACACCTACGCCGAGGAGAACGGCTCCTACGGGCTGGCGACGCTGCAGCGCCAGCACGTGCACCAGCACGGCGACGAGCTGGTCTTCCGCTACGTCGCCAAGTCCGGCAAGGACCGCACGGCCGTCATCGCCGACCCGGCGGTGCGGGAGGTGGTCCGCTCGCTGAAGCGGCGCCGCGGCGGCGGCGAGGACCTGCTGGTGTGGAAGGAGGGCCGCCGCTGGCACGACGTCACCAGCGACGACGTCAACGCCTACCTGCACGAGACGATCGGCCCGGACGTCAGCGCCAAGGACTTCCGCACCTGGCACGCGACCGTGCTGGCCGCGGTCGCCCTGGCGGTGTCCCTGCCGGTCGCCGGCACCCCGACGGGGCGCAAGCGGGCGGTGACCCGGGCCTGCGCGGAGGTCTCGGAGTACCTGGGCAACACGCCGAGCGTGTGCCGCAGCAGCTACGTCGACCCCCGCGTCATCGACCTCTTCGAGGACGGCGTGACGATCGCCCCCGCCCTGGACCAGCTCGGCGAGGGCGCCTCCTTCGGCCACCCCGCCACCCACGGGGAGGTCGAGAGGGCCGTGCAGGACCTGCTGCACACCGACCCGGTCGCGGTCACCCGCTCCATCGCGCGCGGCCGCACCCCCTCGGTGCCCTCGCGGCGGCTGTCGGTGCCCGGCGGTGCCGCCGCCTGAGCACCGGCCGGGCGCCCGCGCGCCCTGGACCGGCGCGCACCGGCGCCCGTCCCCTATGCTGGAGCGGCTCCCGCCTCGCCGGGGGCTGCGCCCTCATCGTCTAGTGGCCTAGGACGCCGCCCTTTCAAGGCGGTAGCACGGGTTCGAATCCCGTTGGGGGTACGCACGAGCAGGACCGCTCCACCATCCGGCCCAGCCGGGTGTCACGAGCACCGCCCGACATCGGGTAAGGTCTTCTCTGCAAGCAAGGCCAGCAAGACAAGGCCTCTCTGAGGCCCCGTAGCGCAGTTGGTTAGCGCGCCGCCCTGTCACGGCGGAGGTCGCGGGTTCGAGTCCCGTCGGGGTCGCTCGTCGTGCCGGTTCCACCGGCCCGGCACGGCCAGGTAGCTCAGTTGGTAGAGCGTCCGACTGAAAATCGGAAGGTCAGCGGTTCGACCCCGCTCCTGGCCACCTGAGCTCCTCCTCGTCCAGGCCCCCGGGATCCCCGGGGCCTTCGTCGTCCCCGGGGCTCGTGGACGCGCCGGAGCACCGGCCGCAGGCGCCCGTTAGCCTCGCTGCCGTGCGCAGCGTCCCCAGCCCCGTCCTCATCAGCTCCGCCGTCCTCGGCGGCTACGTCGTCGGCCGGCGCACCGGGGACCGCGCGCTCGCCGGCGTCGCCCTGCTCGCCGGCCTCGGGGCCGCGCTCCCCCGCTGGACGCGCTCCTCCCCGCTGCTGGCCGCGGCGCTGGGCGCCGGCACCGTCGGCCTCGTGGGCCTCTCGCACCCGCTCGCGCACCGCGTCGGCCCCTGGCCCGCGGTGCTCGGCACCACGGCCGCCGCCTCGGTCCTGGCCGGCGTCGGCGACGCCCTCGCGCGCCGGGGCGCCGGCGGGTCGTGAGCCCCGCCGGGGCGGGCCCGGACTGGCGCGCCCTGGCCGCCCGGGCCCCCGCCACCCTCCTGCTGTCCGGTTCCACCGTCCTGTGGGCCTCCGACGCCGTCCGCGAGCTGGTCGGCGCCGACGCCGCGACCCTCGCGGGGGCCGACGCCGTGGAGCTGGTGCTCGACGCCGACCGCGACCGCGCCCGCGCCGCCCTGCGCGAAGCCCTGCGCCGGCCCGGCAGCCGGCTGGGGCCGCTGCGGCTGCGCCCGGCCGCGCGGCCGGACGCGCTGGTGGAGGTCGTGGCGCGCACCCGCTCGGGCGTCCACCTGGTCGTGGCCGGCTGGGACGTCTCGCAGCGGCTGGCGGTGCAGAGCGCCCTCGCGGAGCGCGCCGGGCACGACCGCCTCACCGGGCTGCCGAACCGGAGCCTGCTCGCCGACCGCTGGCAGGGGGCCCGCCGCCGCGCGCAGGCCGACCCGCGGCTGCGCACGTTCGTGCTGCTGTGCGACGTCGACGGCCTCAAGGAGGTCAACGACGAGCGCGGTCACCACGTCGGCGACGCGCTGCTGGTCCAGGCCGCGCGGTGGCTGGCCGCGGAGGTGCGCCCCGGCGACACGGTCGCCCGCCTGGGCGGCGACGAGTTCGTCGTCCTCGTCGAGGGCGTGCCGGCCGAGCACGTCGAGGCGCTCGCCCGGCGGCTGCGCAGCCGGGTCGGCCGCGCGGCGGCGGGGGTGCCGGTGCGGATGTCGGTGGGCTGGGCCGCCGACGACCGCACCCGTCCGGCGGAGGCCGTGCTGGCGGAGGCGGACGCCCGCATGTACGAGGACAAGCGTGCCCGCCGCCGGGCCGCCGCACCCGCCGGACCACCCGGCGGGCCGCCCGGCGGGCCGCCCGCCGGGCCGCCCGCCGGGCAGGTCAGGGACGGGTCGCCGTGAGGTCGCGCACCTGCGCGTAGCGCTCGCGCACGTGCGGGGTGGGGTCGGCCTCGAAGACCTGCGAGGCGCCCAGCTCCCACTCCGGCGGCGCCTCGCCACCGGCGAGCACCCAGGCGGCCTGGCGGGCCGCCCCGTCGGCGACGTACTCCCCCGGCTCGGGGACGACGACCGGGCGGGCGAGGACGGCCGGGGCCAGCCGCCGCACGGCCTCCGAGCGCGCGCCGCCGCCGACCAGGACGACCCGCCCGACGGGCACGCCCTGCTCGACGAGGGCGTCGAGGCCGTCGGCGAGCCCGCACAGCAGGCCCTCCACGGTGGCGCGCGCCAGGTGCGCCGGCGTGGAGGTGGACAGCGTCAGCCCGTGCAGGGCACCGGTGGCGTCGGGGCGCACGGGGGTGCGCTCACCCTCCAGGTACGGCACGAGCACCAGGCCGCCGGCCCCGGCCGGCGCCGACAGCGCCAGGCGGGAGAGCTCCTCGTGGTCCACGCCCAGCAGCCGCGCCGCGGAGTCCAGGACCCGGGCGGCGTTGAGCGTGCACACCAGCGGCAGGTAGCGGCCGGTGGCGTCGGCGAACCCGGCGACCAGGCCGCTGGGGTCGGAGGTGGCGACGTCGCTGACGACGCTCACCACGCCCGAGGTGCCGATGGAGACGACGACGTCGCCCACCTGGGCGCCCACGCCCAGCGCGGCGGCCATGTTGTCGCCGGTGCCGGGGCCGAGGACGGCGCCGCGCGAGAGCGCGCCGGCGCTCTCGCCGGCCGCGGCGCTGGGGGCCAGCACCTCGGGCAGGGCCGGGGTGGCGCCGAAGGCGCGTTCGAGCAGGTCGGTGCGGTACTCCCCGCGCGCGGGCGAGTAGTAGCCGGTGCCGCTGGCGTCGCCGCGGTCGGTGACCAGCCGGGCGCCCGCCGCGGCCCCGCCGGCCAGCCGCCAGGTCAGCCAGTCGTGGGGCAGGCACACCGAGGCGGTGCGCCGCACGGTGGCGGGCTCGTGGTCGGCGAGCCAGCGCAGCTTGGTCACCGTCAGCGAGGCGACGAGGACGCTGCCCACCTCCCGCGCCCACGCCCCGGGCCCGCCGAGCTCGTCGGTGAGCGCGTCGGCGGCGGCCGCCGAGCGCCCGTCGTTCCACAGCAGGGCCGGGCGGACGACCTCGCCGGCCTCGTCGAGCAGCACGGAGCCGTGCTGCTGGGCCCCCACCGCGACGGCGTCCACGTCCTCGAGGCCGCCGGCGTCGGCCACGGCCTCCTGCAGCGCGCTCCACCAGTGCGCCGGGTCGACCTCGGTGCCGTCGGGGTGCTTGGCGCGGCCGATGCGCAGCAGCCGCCCGCTCTCGGCGTCGCGGACGACGACCTTGCACGACTGCGTCGAGGAGTCGACGCCGGCCACGGTGCGGCGGGTGGGGCTGCTCATGCGCACAGCTAACCGCACGGGCGGTGGCCGCGGGTGCGCCCGGACCCCCTCCGCCGTCCGGGGGCGAGCGCGGCGACCGGGATGCCGGAAGCTCTCGCGAACATGTACCGTTGGGGCACGGAGAGATGACAGCTACTCCGGGGCTCGCCCTGCCTGCCCCGGGCCGACGCGCGAGGGGGTCGACGCCATGGGGCGCGGCCGTCAGAAGGCCAAGCAGACGAAGGTCGCTCGGCAGCTGAAGTACTACAGCCCCGAGACGGACTACAACGCGTTGCAACGCGAGCTGCACGGCCCCGATCCGTACCGCCAGATGGGACGTCAAGAACCCCAGCCGGCGCCGGAGACGGACGAGGACGAGGACGGTGACGAGGCGGCGTGGGCCCGGTACTCCGGAGAGGACGACTACGAGGAGTGGGCGTCCAAGCGCCGCGCTGAAGCATGGGCCCGGTACTCCGGGGAGGACGGCTACGAGGAGTGGGTGTCCAAGCGCCGCGCGTGAGCGGCGTCCCCGAGCGCACCACCTGAGTCCTCACGAGGCATCGCACGAGGCGTGACGTCCCGCCCGCTGCCGTTCACCAGCCCTGGTGACGACCGCGGAGGAGCGTCACGCCTCCTGCGATGCCCTTTCCGTTGCTGGGGCCGTCCTCGGCGCCGCGCTCCCGCACCCGACCGCACACCCACGCCGGGATCCCGGCCTGCTCGACGCTGCGCACCACGGCGTCGGCCTGCTCGGGGGCGACGACGGCGACCATGCCCACGCCGAGGTTCAGCGTGCGCTCCAGGTCGTCGGCCGGCACCCGCCCGAGGTCGCGCACGAGCGAGAACACCGCGCCCGGCGTCCACGTCGAGCGGTCGACCTCGGCGGTGACCGTCTCGGGCAGGCAACGCGCGAGGTTGGCCGCCAGCCCCCCGCCGGTCACGTGGCTCAGGGCGTGCACGCCACCGCTCGCCAGCGTGGCCAGCACGGGACGGGCGTAGATGCGGGTCGGGGTGAGCAGCTCCTCGCCGAGGGTGCGCCCGAACTCCGGCACCTGCCGGTCGTAGCCCCACCCGGCGTCGGCGAACACCCGCCGCACCAGCGAGTAGCCGTTGGAGTGCAGCCCCGAGGAGGCCATCGCCACGAGGACGTCCCCGGCCCGCACGCGCTCGGCGCCCAGCACCTCGTCGGCCTCGACGACACCGGTCACCGCCCCGGCGACGTCGTACTCCTCGGGCCCCAGCAGACCGGGGTGCTCGGCGGTCTCGCCGCCGACGAGGGCGACCCCGGCCTCCTCGCAGGCCCGCGCGATGCCCGCGACGATCGCCGCCATCCGCTCCGGGACGACCCGGCCGCAGGCGATGTAGTCGGTCATGAACAGCGGGGTCGCCCCGACGACGACGATGTCGTCGACGACCATGCCCACGAGGTCGGCGCCGATGGTGTCGTGGGAGTCGACGGCCTGGGCGACGGCGACCTTCGTGCCGACGCCGTCGGTGCTCGTGGCCAGCAGCGGCCGGCGGTAGCCCTTGACCGCGGAGACGTCGTAGAGACCGGCGAAGCCGCCGAAGCCGCCGACGACCTGCGGGCCCTGGGTGCGGGCGACGGAGGCCTTCATGAGCTCGACGGCGCGGTCGCCCGCGACGGTGTCGACGCCCGCGTCGGCGTAGGTGGTGCCGGTGGCCGACGGGGTGGTGCCGGTGGTGCTCACTGGGAGGCCTGTCCTGCGTTCGTGCGGGAGACGGGGGTGATGGGGATCCGCGGCTTGTCCAGCGAGTGCTCGCCCAGGCGGTCGAGGTCGTTCAGCGGCACGGGGTAGTCGCCGCTGAAGCACGCGGTGCACAGCCGCTCGGTGGGCTGCTCGGTCGCGGTGATCATGCCCTCGGCGGAGATGTAGCCCAGCGAGTCCGCGCCGATGCTGCGGCGGACGTCGTCGACGGACAGGCCGTTGGCGATGAGCTCGGCGCGGCTGGCGAAGTCGATGCCGTAGAAGCACGGCCACGTCACCGGCGGGGAGGAGATCCGCACGTGGATCTCGGCGGCGCCCGCCTCCCGCAGCATGCGGATGAGGGCGCGCTGGGTGTTGCCCCGCACGATGGAGTCGTCGACGACGACGAGGCGCTTGCCCTGCACGACGTGCTTGAGCGGGTTCAGCTTCAGCCGGATCCCGAGCTGGCGGATCGTCTGGCTGGGCTGGATGAAGGTCCGCCCCACGTAGGCGTTCTTCACCAGGCCCTGCCCGTAGGGGATGCCCGACTCCTCGGCGTAGCCGATGGCGGCGGGGGTGCCCGACTCCGGGGTGGGGATGACGAGGTCGGCCTCGACGGGGTGCTCGCGGGCCAGCGTGCGGCCCATCTCGACGCGGGCCTCCTGCACGACCTTGCCGGCGATGGAGGTGTCGGGGCGGGCCAGGTAGACGTACTCGAAGACGCAGCCCTTCGGCTTCGCCTGCGCGAAGCGGCTGCTGCGCAGGCCGTCGGCGTCGACGGCGATGAGCTCGCCGGGCTCCACCTCGCGCACGAAGCTGGCGCCGCAGATGTCCAGCGCCGCCGTCTCCGAGGCCACCACCCAGCCGCGCTCGAGGCGGCCGAGGACCAGCGGGCGGATGCCCTGCGGGTCGCGGGCGGCGTAGAGGGTGTGCTCGTCCATGAAGACGAGGCTGAAGGCGCCCTGCACGTGCGGCAGGACCTCGGCGGCCGTGGCCTCCAGCGTGCGGTCGGGGTCGCCGGCGAAGAGCGCGGTGAGGATCGCGGTGTCGGTGGTGTTGCCCCGGGCGATCTCGCTGGGCGAGGGGCGCCCGCGCAGCACGGGCCGGGGCACGTCCGGCTGGCGCTCGGCCAGCAGCTCGCGCAGCGCGAACTGGTTGGTGAGGTTGCCGTTGTGGGCCAGCGCCACGGTGCCGCCGGCGGTCGCGCCCAGGGTGGGCTGCGCGTTCTGCCAGCCGCCGCCGCCGGTGGTGGAGTAGCGGGCGTGCCCGACGGCGATGTGCCCCTGCAGCGACTCGAGCGCGGCCTCGTCGAAGACCTGCGAGACGAGCCCGGTGTCCTTGAAGACGAGGATCTGCTCGCCGTTGCTGACGGCGATCCCGGCGGCCTCCTGGCCCCGGTGCTGCAGGGCGTACAGACCGTAGAAGGTGAGCTTGGAGACTTCCTCACCCGGCGCCCAGACCCCGAAGACGCCGCAGGCGTCCTGGGGGCCCTTCTCGCCGGGCAGCAGGTCGTGGTTCAGACGTCCGTCACCGCGGGCCACGTCCCGAGTGTGTCACACACCGGCCGCCGCGCCCGACCGGTCAGCGTCCGCGCGGGCGCCGGCGGCGCGCCGGGCGGGTGCCGGTGCGCCGGTCGGCGAGGACCGCCACCAGCGCGCCCACGAGGGTGCCGACGAGGGCGAAGGAGACGAAGAGGTAGCCGAACAGCGCGCGCTGGGAGTACCCGCCGGCGGGGTCGGTGACCGCGGCGACGACCGCGGAGGCGAGGAGGGCCACGACGAGACCGGTGAGCACGAACGCCCGGAAGCGCGGGGCCCGGCGGCGGGTGACCTGCACGAACGCGGTGGTCCCGGGCTCGGCGGCGCCCTCCGGCCGCGCGGGGGCGTCCTCCCGCTCGTCGGCGCGGGGCGGGGTGGGGGACGGCTCGCTCACGGGAGCACGGTACGCGGTGGCACGACGGGCAGCAGGTCGCCGAGGTCGGCGCGGTTGCCGCTGGCCCGCACCCGTCCGGCGGAGCGGGCGTCGGCGAAGGCGAGGCGGCCGGTGGCCAGCAGCACCCAGGTGAGCGCGTCGGTCTCCACCACGGCCGGCGGGGTGCCGCGGGTGTGGCGGGGGCCCTCGAGCACCTGCACGGCGCCGAAGGGCGGCACCCGCACCTCGACGCTGCCGCCGGGGTGGCGGGCGGCGAGCTCCTCCAGGCAGTGGCGGACGGCCGTCGCGAGCGGGGCCCGCGGCGGCTGCTCCCCCGCGTCGAGCAGGTCCTCCACCGCCCGGACGGCGGCGAGCCCCTCGGCGGGGTCGGTGCGGCGGCGGGGCGGCATCGCACCATGCTCGCAGCCGCGGGCGGGGTGCGCCCTCAGCACTCGGGGACGTTGACCCCCACGCCGGTGCCCGTGCGCGCACCGGCGCCGACGACGGTCAGGGCCAGCCCGCCCAGCGAGGTCTCCTTGTACTCGGAGCGCATGTGGGCGCCGGTCTGGCGCATGGTCTCGATGGCGGTGTCGAGGCTGACCACGTGGGTGCCGTCGCCGCGCATCGCGGTGCGCGCGGCGTGGATGGCGGTCGTGGCGCCGACGGCGTTGCGCTCGATGCAGGGGATCTGCACGAGCCCGCCGACGGGGTCGCAGGTGAGCCCGAGGTGGTGCTCGACGGCGATCTCGGCGGCGTTCTCGACCTGCTCGGGCGTGCCGCCGAGGACCTCGGCGAGCCCGGCGGCCGCCATCGCGCTCGCCGACCCGACCTCGCCCTGGCAGCCGACCTCCGCACCGGAGATGGACCCGGTCTCCTTGAGCACGATGCCGATGCCGCCGGCGGCCAGCAGGAAGCGGACGGTGCCGGCGTCGTCGGCGCCGGGCACGAAGCGGCGGTAGAAGTGCAGGACGGCGGGCACGATCCCGGCGGCGCCGTTGGTGGGGGCGGTGACCACGCGCCCGCCCGCGGCGTTCTCCTCGTTGACGGCGAGCGCGAACAGGCTCACCCAGTCCATGGCCTGCAGCGCGTCGTGGTGCCCGCCGCCCTCCTCGGTCAGCAGCTGGGCGTGCAGCCGGGGCGCGCGCCGGCGGACCCCCAGCCCCCCGGGCAGCACCCCGCCGGTGACCAGGCCGTGCTCGACGCAGGCCGCCATGGCCCCGAAGATCCGCAGCAGCCCGGCGTCGACCTCCGCGGCCGGGCGCAGGCTCTCCTCGTTGCGGCGCACCAGGTCCGCCACCCCGAGCCGCTGCTCGCGGCAGTGCGCGAGCAGCTGCGCACCGGTGCGGAAGCCGAACGGCAGGCCGGCGCCGGTGCCGACGACGGGTGCCTCCTGCACGAGGGGGTGCTCGCGCACGAACCCGCCGCCGACGGAGTACGCCGTGCGCTCGGCGAGGACGGCCCCGCTCGCGTCGCGGGCGGTGAAGACCATGCCGTTGGGGTGCGCGGGCAGGGCGCGCGGGACCAGGCGGACGTCGGCGTCGGGGTCCAGGCGCACCGGGTGGCGCCCCAGCAGCCGCAGCTCGCCGGTGGCGCGCACGCGCTCCAGGAAGGCGGGCACGCCGTCGGGGTCGACGCTCTCCGGGCGCTCGCCGGCCAGGCCGAGCAGGACGGCGCGGTCGCTGCCGTGGCCGCGGCCGGTCGCGCCGAGGGAGCCGTGCAGGTCGACGGTGACGGCGGCGGTCCGCTCGAGCAGGCCGCGCCCGGCCAGGTCGCCGGCGAAGGCCAGGGCCGCGCGCATCGGGCCGACGGTGTGCGAGCTGGAGGGGCCGATGCCGATCGAGAACATGTCGAAGACGCTCAACGGCGCGGCCGGGGCGGCCGCCGCGGCGCCCGCGGGGGCGGCCACGTCAGCGCTGCCGGCGGTAGAAGGGCAGCTCGACGACCTCGACGGGCAGCAGCGTGCCGCGCACGTCGACGGCCAGCGCGGTGCCGACGGCGGAGCGGGCGGCGTCGACGTGGGCCATGGCGATGGGGTGCCCCAGGGTCGGCGACAGGGCGCCGCTGGTGACCTCGCCGACGACGGCGCCGTCCGCGCCGAGCGGGTCGACGACGGCGTACCCGGCGCGCGGGGCGCGGCGGCCCTCGCCGCGCAGGCCGACGAGCACGCGGGCGGGCGGTTCCGCGGCCAGCAGCCGCAGCGCCGCCAGCCCGACGGACTCCACGTCCTTGTCGAGCGCGACGACCCGCCCCAGCCCGACGGCGTAGGGGTCGGTGGCGGTGGTCAGCTCGTGGCCGTACAGCGGCATGCCCGCCTCCAGGCGCAGCGTGTCGCGGCAGGCGAGGCCGGCGGGGACGCCGCCGTGCGCGCGGGCGGCGCCCAGCAGCGCCTCCCAGGCGGGCACGGCGTCGGCGACGGGGACGAAGACCTCGAAGCCGTCCTCGCCGGTGTAGCCGGTGCGGGCCAGCAGGACCTCGGTGGAGCCCTGCGCGAGCGCGAGGGTCGCGGGGGTGCTGCGGTAGTAGCGCAGGCCGTCGAGCGCGGCGCCGCCGGGCAGCGCCAGCAGCGGGGCGAGCGCGGCCGCGGCGACGGGCCCCTGCACGGCGATGAGCGCCCAGCGGGCGGTCTCGTCGGCGACGTGCGCGTCGAAGGGGCGGCAGCGGTCCGCGAGCGCGACGACGACGGGCTCGACGTTCGCGGCGTTGGCGACGACGAGGAACTCCTGCTCGCCGAGGCGGTAGGTGACGAGGTCGTCGACGATGCCGCCGGCGTGGTCGACGACCATGCCGTAGGCGGCGCGGCCGACGGCCATCGCGGAGGGCCGGCCCACCAGCGCGGCGTCCAGGGCGCGTCCGGCCTCGGGCCCGCTGACGCGGATCTCGCCCATGTGGGAGAGGTCGAAGACCCCGGCGCTCTCGCGCACGGCGCGGTGCTCGGCGAGGTCGGAGGCGTAGCGCACCGGCATGGACCAGCCCGCGAAGTCGGTGAACGAGGCGCCGAGGGCGGCGTGCGCCGCGGCGAGCGGGCTGGCGAGGGGGGTGGTCCGTGCGCTCGTCGGCGGGGTGGTCTGCGCGGCCGGGGACATGGGGCTCCTCTCGTCGCGGCCGCCGGGTGCGGCCACGTGCTGGACCCCCTCTGTCAGGTGGACCTGAGAGCTTCACCGGCGGCGCTGGCGCGCCGGGCGGCTTTCCCCGTCGGTGAGGACGCGGACGTCCTGCTTTCCAGAGCGGCCTGCCCGTGGCGGTACGTGGACCTGAGAGGTTCCGGGGTGGTTGCTCCTTCGGTGCCCGCGCGGGACGCGCGGGGCTCTCCCGCCGGGGTTCGCGGCCGTGTGTTCAGTTGTGCGTGCCGCCCCAGCGTCCCACAGCAGCACGGGCCCCGGCCAGCGCGCGGCAGGGGCGGGCGCCGCACCGGCGCCCGCCGCACCTCACCAGCGGTCGACGAGCTCCTGGATCCTCTCGCGCATCAGGCGGCTGGACTCCTCGCGCCGCTCCTCCCAGGCGAAGACGCTGGAGCACAGCGCCCCGTCGAAGCCGATCTCGCCGAGCGCGGCGAAGATGCCGTCGAAGTCCACCTCGCCCTCGCCGACGTCGAGGTGCTGGTGCACGCGGGCGCTCGAGCCCGGCGGGTTGACGATGTAGCGCAGCCCCGAGGAACCGCGCGGGTCGAAGGAGTCGGCCACGTGGACGTGGCGCAGCAGGTCCCCGGCGTAGCGCACGATGCCCGGGCCGTCCCCGCCCTGGTGGAAGGTGTGCGGGGTGCAGTAGACGAACCCGACCCAGGGCCGGTCCAGGCCGCGCACGAGGTCGACGGCGCGGAAGCCGTCCTCGACGAAGTCGTCCGGGTGCGGTTCCAGCCGCAGCTCGACCCCGGCCGCCTCGAACACCGGCGCGAGCTCTTCGAAGGAGTCCAGGAAGCGCGCCTCGCTGGCCTCCGGCAGCTCGGGGCGGCCGTTGAACTCCGACTGCACCACGGGCACGCCCAGCTCGCTGGTCACCTCGACGATGCGCCGGACGTTGCGCACGGCCGCCCGGCGCTCATCCTCGCCCGGGCCGGACCAGCGCTGCACGAACTGCGTCGAGCACACCCCCACGCCCGCGGCGTCCAGGGCCTTGCGGAAGGCGCGCACCCCGGCCAGGTCGATGCGCGGGTGGCGGAAGAAGGGGATGAAGTCCTCGCGCGGGGACAGCTCGATCCACTCGTAGCCCAGGTCGGCGACGATCCCCGGCAGCTGCAGCAGCGGGACGTCGCGGAACATGTAGGTGTCGAGGGCGATCTGCATCAGCCGAGCCCGTCGGGGCGCTCGCCGAGGTCGACCTCGACGCGGCGGCCGGTGCGCAGGGACTCCACGCCGGCGGCGCAGACGGCGGCGGCGGCGTAGCCGTCCCACACGCCGGGGCCGTCGACGCCGGCGCCGCTGCGGACGGCGTCGACCCAGCGCTGGAACTCGGTGTCGTAGGCGGCGCCGAAGCGCTGCCGGAAGTCGCCGGGGACCGCGCCGCCCCAGCCGGCGGCCGAGTGCCGCACCAGGCCGACCCCGAGGCCGATCTGCGCGCTGCCGCGCTCGGCGACCAGCTCGGTGCGGACCTCGTAGCCGACGGTGGTGTTGACGAAGATCTCCACGTCCACCAGCGTGCCGCTCGCGGTCTCCATGAGGACGAACTGCGGGTCCTGCAGCCCCTGGGGGGCGTGCGAGGTGCGCCCGGGGGTGAGCACGGTGATGGCGGTGATCTCCTCGCCCAGCAGGAAGCGCGCCACGTCGACCTCGTGGACGACCGAGTCGAGGATCAGCATCTCGGAGCTGAAGTTCGGCGGGGTCGTGGCGTTGCGGTGCGCGCAGTGCAGGAACAGCGGCCGGCCCAGCTCGGCCGAGGCGATCAGGGCGCGCAGCCGCTCGTACTCGGCGTCGAAGCGGCGCATGAACCCGACCTGCACCAGCCGGCGGCCCAGGGCCCGCTCGGCCTCGACGACCGCGCGCGAGGTCTGCGGGGAGGTGGTCAGCGGCTTCTCGCACAGCGTCGGCCTGCCGGCCGCGATGGCCCTCAGGACGAGGTCCTCGTGGGTGAACCCGGGGGTGGCGACGACGACCGCGTCGACGTCGGGGTCCTCGATCGCGGCGAGGGGGTCGTGCAGGGCGCGCACGCCGAACTCGGCGGCCACCGCGTCGGTGCGGGCGGCGTCCACGTCGCTGACGGCGACGAGCTGGGCGCCCTTGGTCAGGGTCGCCAGCCGCCGCGCGTGGTCCTGGCCCATCATGCCGACCCCGAGCACGGCGACCCGCAGGTCGCGGTCGTAGCCCTGGCGAGCGGTGTGCGGGTTCTCTTGCGTCGCCGTGCTCATGCGGTCAGTCCTCGCTTCTCGGTTCCTGGGTTCAGAGGTGCTCGTCGGCGTCCCGGCCCGGCGCCGTCAGGGCCGCGGCGGGCTCGGGGGTCTGCCCGGGTGCGGACAGCTCGTGGCTGAGCGCGGCCAGCTCGGCCCCGCCGGCCATCTCGTTGGTGAGCTCGTCCAGCGTGATGTCGCTGCGGGGGCGGTCCAGCGAGACGTTGCCCCGGTTGAGGATCACGAAGTGGTTGCCCACCAGGTAGGCGTGGTGGGGGTTGTGGGTGATGAAGATGACGCCGAGGCCGGCGTCGCGGGCCTTGGCGACGTACTTGAGCACGACGCCGGACTGCTTGACGCCCAGCGCGGCGGTCGGCTCGTCGAGGATGAGGACCTTGGCGCCGAAGTGGATGGCCCGCGCGATGGCGATGCACTGGCGCTGCCCGCCGGACAGGGCGCCGACGGGGCGTTCGAGGTCGGGCACGCTGATGCCCATCTTCGTCAGCTCCTCGTCGGTGATGCGGATCATCCGCTGGACGTCGAGGCGCTTGAACGGCCCCCAGCCGGTGGTCAGCTCCGCGCCGAGGAAGAAGTTGCGCCAGATCGACATCAGCGGCACGAGGGCGAGGTCCTGGTAGACGGTCGCGATGCCCCGCTCCAGGGACTCGCGCGGGGAGGTGAAGCGCACCTCCTCGCCGTTGACCACGAGGCGCCCGTCGGTGTGCTGGTGCAGACCGGCGATGACCTTGATGAGCGTGGACTTGCCGGCGCCGTTGTCGCCGAGCACGCAGGTGATCTCGCCCTGGCGCACCGACAGCGACACCCCGCGCAGGGCGTGCACGTTGCCGTAGCTCTTGCCGACGTCGGTGAGGCTGAGGATCTCGGTGTTCGGGGTCTGGGTGGTCATCGGGCCCTCACCTCTTCGCGGCCTGGTTCTTGACGACCAGGTTGACGATCGTGGCCAGCAGGAGCATGACGCCGAGGAACAGCTTGAACCAGTTCGCGTCCCAGCCGGCGTAGACGATGCCCAGGCTCGTCATGCCGAAGATGAGGGCGCCGATGGCCGAGCCGACGGCCGAGCCGTAGCCGCCGGTGAGCAGGCAGCCGCCGACGACCGCGGCGATGATGTAGATGAACTCCTGGCCGACGCCGCCGCCGGACTGGATGGAGTCGAAGCTGAAGAGCTGGTGCATCCCGACGAACCAGCCGGCGAAGCCGACGGTCATGAACAGCCCGATCTTGGTCTTGCGCACGGGCACGCCGACCGCGCGGGCGGCCTTGTCGTCGCCGCCGACCGCGAAGATCCAGTTGCCGACGCGGGTGCGCAGCAGCGTCCAGGTCGCCAGCGCGACGAAGAGCAGCCACCACAGCACGGTGATCTTGATGCCGACGCCGCCGACGCTGATCGTCGAGGCGAACACCGCCTGCGCCGAGGAGAACCCGTCCATGTCGGCCACGGAGTCCGAGGACACCCCGCCGGTGAGCAGCTTGGTGACGCCGAGGTTGATGCCCTGGAGCATGAAGAACGTGCCGAGCGTGATGAGGAAGCTCGGCAGCCCCGTCCGCATGAGCAGCCAGCCGTTGAAGGCGCCGATGGCCAGCGCCAGCGCGAGGGCGACGAGGACGCCGACCCACAGGTTCAGCCGCAGCTGGAAGGCGAACGTCGAGGCCGCCAGCGCCGAGGTCGTCACGACGACGCCGGCCGACAGGTCGAACTCGCCGCCGATCATGAGCAGCGCCACCGCGACGGCCATGATGCCGATGGTGGAGGCGGAGTAGGCCACGGTCGCCAGCGACGGGGCCTGCCGGAAGGTCGGCGCGACGACGCAGAAGAGGACGAAGACGGCGAGGGCGCCGATGAGCGAGCCGATCTCCGGGCGCGAGAGCAGGCGGGAGGTGAGCGAGCGGGTCTTGACCCGGTCGTCCTTGGCCCCCAGCGCGGGCGGCGCCGCGGGCGTGCTGACGGAGGTGCTCACGAGGGCATCACCTGGTTCCGTTGGCCGCGAAGTCCGCGACGCGGTCGACGTTGCTGGAGTCGATGAAGGCGGGACCGGTCAGCGTGGCCTGCCCGCCGCCGATGGTGTTGCCGTTGGTCTTGTACAGCCACAGCGAGTCGACCGCCAGGTAGCCCTGCAGGTACGGCTGCTGGTCGATGGCCCACTGCACGTCCCCGTCCTGGATGGCGCCCATGAGCTCCTTGTTGGTGTCGAAGGTGGCGACCTGCGCGCTGGAGCCGGCGTCGGCCACCGACTTCACCGCGGTGAGGGCGAACGGGGCGCCGAGGGTGACCACCCGGTCGATGGTGGGGTCCTGCTGCAGCTTGGAGGTGATGGACTGCTGCACCGAGGGCATGTCGGTGCCGGTGACGTAGAGGTTCTCCGTGCTGCCGCCGGCGAAGCCCTCGGCGACCCCGGCGCAGCGGGCCTCCAGCCCGACGTGGCCCTGCTCCTGGATGACGCACAGCGCCTTCTTGGCGCCGTCGGTGGTCAGCCGCTCGCCGGCGGCGACACCGGCCAGCCGCTCGTCCTGGCCGAAGTAGCCCAGCGCCCCGCTGGCCTGCCACTCGTCGAAACCGCCGTTGAAGGCGACGACGGGGATGCCGGCCTCCCCGGCGGCCTGGACGGCCGGGGCGAGCGCGTCGGCCTTGGCCAGGGTGACGGCGATGCCGTCGACGTCGGAGTCGATGGCGCTCTGCACGAGGTTGACCTGGTCGGCGGCCTCGGGAGCGCCCTGGAAGTTCAAGTCGACGTTGTCCTTGGCGGCGGCGGCCTCGGCACCGGAGCGGACGATGTCCCAGAAGGTGTCGCCGGGGGCCGCGTGGGTCACCATGGCGATCGTCATGCGGGGGGTGTCGGCGACACCGGCGGCCGCGCCGTCGCCGCCCTCGTCGTCGGGGCGGCCGCCGGACGAGCTGCACCCGGCCATCGTCATCGCCGCGACGGCGACGAACGCGGCGACGGTGGTCCTGCGCGAGCGAATCCTCATCGATCCGGTCCCTTTCTCCCCGGGCGGTCCCCGCCCGTTCTGGTGGAGCCCGCTGTGGCTCAGCGGGGTGCTGCGGTGGAGCGGTGGTGCGGCCCGCCCGGGGCGGCCGCACCGGTCAGGCCTGCGGCAGCCGGCAGGAGCGCAGGTAGGAGTTCGTCCGCCGCGCGATGGGCAGCGGCACCTCGGGGGCGACGGGGTAGAGGTCCTGCTCGACGATCGCGAAGACGTCGCGGCCCAGGCCCTCCAGCGCCTCCAGGACCTGCGGCATCGCCGGCACGCCCTGCGGCGGCTCGACCATGGCGCCGAGCTTGACCGCGTCGCCGAAGCCGAGGTCCTCCGCCTTGACCTTGGTGACGACCTGCGGGTCGACCTGCTTGAGGTGGGCGTAGGCGATGCGGTCGGGGTACCTGCGGATGATCTCCAGGTTGTCCCCGCCGGAGTAGCTGACGTGACCGGTGTCCAGGCACAGCTTCACCGCGTCGGGGTCGGTCATCGCCAGGAACCGCTCGATCTCGTCCTGGGTGTCGACGTGGGTGTCGGCGTGCGAGTGGAAGGCCATCTGCAGGCCGTACTCGTCCGCGACCGCCGCGCCCAGGCGGTCCATGCCGGAGGCCAGCCGCCGCCAGCCCTCGTCGTCGAGCGTGCGCGGTTCCAGCGCCTCGCCGGTGGTGTCGCTGCGCCACTGGCCGGGGATGACGACGAGGTGGGTGCCGCCGACGGCCCGCGTCAGCGAGGCCACCTGCTCGACCTGCGCCCAGGCCTCGTCGTAGTGGTCCGGGCGGTGCAGCGCCGCGAAGATCGTGCCGGCGGACACCTTCAGCGAGCGTGCGGCGAGCTCGTCGGACAGCCGCTGCGCGTCCGTCGGCAGGTAGCCGTACGGGCCCAGCTCGATCCACGCGTAGCCGGCCTCGACGACCTCGTCGAGGAAGCGGGTCCAGGGGGTCTGCAGCGGGTCGTCGGCGAACCAGACGCCCCAGGAGTCGGGGGCGGTCCCGATGGTGATGCGGCTCACTGAGCTGCCCTCCACGTCGTCGTGCGCCCGCGGCGGAGCGGGCAGGGGAACTGTCGCGCGGACCGGCGCGACCTGTCAAGCATTTGTCCAGACATATTGACGTTCTCGGGGCGGTTCACACGAGCGGGCGCTGCCGCGCCTTCTGCCGCTCGTACTCGGCCCGGGCGCTCCGCGTGGACTCCAGGTGGGAGACCTCCGAGACCGGCACGTCCCACCAGCCGCCGCCGTCGGGCGCCTCGGAGTGCAGGTCCGTCTCCACGTGCACCAGCGTCGAGGACGGGGACGCCTTCGCCTCGCGCAGCGCCGCCACCAGCTCGGCGCGGGTGTGCACGCGCAGCACCCGCACGCCGAGGCTCTCGGCGTTGGCGGCCAGGTCCACCGGCAGCCGCTCCCCCGCCAGGTGGCCCTCCTCGTCGCGGTAGCGGTACCTCGTGCCGTAGCGCTGGGAACCGCGCGACTCGCTGAGGGCGCCGATGGAGGCGAACCCGTGGTTCTGCAGCAGCACCACGATGACCTTCACGTGCTCCTGCACCGCCGTCACCAGCTCGGTGGGCATCATGAGGTACGAGCCGTCCCCCATCGTGATGAACACGTCCCGGTCGGGCGCGGCCATCCGCACGCCGATGCCGCCGGGGATCTCGTAGCCCATGCAGGAGTAGCCGTACTCCACGTGGTAGCCCTTGCGCTCGCGGGTGCGCCACATGCAGTGCAGGTCGCCGGGCAGCGAACCGGCCGCGCACACGACGACGTCGCGCGCCTCGGCGACCTCGTCGACCGCGCCGAGGACCTCGGCCTGCGCCAGCACCCCGTCGCGCTCCCCCAGCCCGGAGGAGTAGTACCGCTCGACGACGGCGTCCCACTCCCGGTTCAGCCGGGCCGCGCGCTCGCGGTAGGCGTCCGGGGTGGAGAACCCCGCCAGCTCGGCCGTCAGCGCCTCCAGCGCCTCGCGGGCGTCGGCCAGCACGGGCAGGCCCGCGTGCTTGACGGCGTCCAGCCCGGCGACGTTGACGTTGACGAACCGCACGCCGGGGTTCTGGAACGCGGTGCGCGAGGCCGTGGTGAAGTCGGAGTAGCGGGTGCCGATGCCGATGACGAGATCGGCCTCGGCGGCGATCTCGTTGGCCGCCGTGGTGCCGGTGGACCCGATGGCGCCCAGGCACAGCGGGTGGTCGTAGGGCAGCGTGCCCTTGCCGGCCTGCGTCTGCCCGACGGGGATGCCGGTGGCCTCCACGAAGGTGCGCAGCGCCTCGTCGGCCTCGGAGTAGGTGACACCGCCGCCGGCGACGACCAGCGGGGCCTTCGCGGAGCGCACGAGGTCCCCGACCTCCTGCACGAGCGCCCGCTCCGGCACCGGCCGGGCGATGCGCCAGGTGCGCTCGCGGAACAGCTCGGCGGGCCAGTCGAAGGCCTCCGCCTGCACGTCCTGCGGCAGGCAGACCGTGGCCGCCCCGGTCTGCGCCGGGTCGGTGAGCACCCGCATCGCGCCCAGCAGCGCCGCGGGCAGCTGCTCGGGGCGCCACACCCGGTCGAAGAAGCGCGACAGCGGCCGGAAGGCGTCGTTGACCGAGACGTCGTAGCCGGTGTCCGCCTCCAGCTCCTGCAGCACCGGCGAGGCGACGCGGGTGGCGAAGACGTCGCTGGGCAGCAGCAGCACGGGGATGCGGTTGACGGTGGCCAGCGCGGCACCGGTGAGCATGTTCGACGAGCCCGGCCCGATCGAGGCCGTCACGGCCATCGTCTGCAGCCGGTCCTTCTGGCGCGCGTAGCCGACGGCGGTGTGCACCATCGCCTGCTCGTTGCGGCCGGTGATGTACGGCACCTGCGCCGGCGCCTTCCAGCCGTCCCCGGCGTCGGCCTCCAGCTCGGCCTCCAGCAGCGCCTGGCCGATCCCGGCGACGTTGCCGTGGCCGAAGATGCCGAGCACGCCGCCGAAGAACTGCCGGCGCTGCCCGTCGCGCTCGGTGAACTGGCTGCTGAGGAAGCGGACGACCGCCTGCGCGACGGTCAGCCGCACGGTGCCGCTGGGGGTTTCGGTGCTCATGGCGATCGGCTCCGATCGGTTCGTGGCGGGGACGGGTCAGGCGCCGGCGGGCGCGGGGTAGAACGGCAGGCGCGGGTCGACCGGCTGGTCCTGCCACGTCGCGCGGACCCAGCCGTGGGCCGGGTCGTCGCAGATCTTCCAGGCCCGCTCGGCCTCCGGGCCGGCCATGACGTTGAGGTAGTACATGTCGTGCGAGGGGGAGGCGATGGACGGGCCGTGCCAGCCGTGCGGGATGAGCACGACGTCACCGGAGCGGACCTCCTCCAGCACGTCGACCGGGCGCTCGGCGTCGCCGTAGACGCGCTGGTAGCCCAGGCCCGGTCCCGCGGTCCCCGGGGTGCCGGCGGGCGCCCGGGAGCGGAACTCGAAGTAGTAGACCTCCTCCAGATCGCTCTCCACCTCGCTGGTGCGGTCGTGGCGGTGCGGCGGGTACGAGGACCAGTTCGCGGCCGGGGTGAGCACCTCGCAGGCGATGAGCTTGTCGGTCTCGAACGCCTGCGGGGTCGCGAAGTTGTTGACCTGCCGGCTGCACTGGCCGGCACCGCGCAGCTCGACGGGCACGCCCTCGGCGGGCCCGTAGCGGAAGGGCAGGCGGCGCGTCGCCCGTGCGCCCGGGAACGAGAACACGCCGCCTGCGGCACTGGAG
Organism: Kineococcus aridisoli; assembly: GCF_050871885.1. Lineage (NCBI taxonomy): Bacteria > Bacillati > Actinomycetota > Actinomycetes > Kineosporiales > Kineosporiaceae > Kineococcus > Kineococcus aridisoli. Next base: position 33,834 of record NZ_JBJLSF010000037.1, read on the forward strand.
ATCGTCAGCTCGCTGTCGCGGCCGACGTACGCGAAGTCGCTGACGCCCTCGAAGACGCCGGCCCGGCCGCGCAGGTCGAGCGAGCGGCCGTCGACCTCGACGCGGGCCGCGCCCGACAGCGGCAGGACGAGCAGCTCCTCCTCGCCGGTGGCGAACGTGCGCGAGCCGCCCGGGGGCAGGGTGAGCGTGCGCAGGCTGGAGAAGCCCCAGTGCGCCGACTCGGGGGTCACCACGAGGTCGAAGCCGTCGCGGGCGGAGCTGCCGCGGGGCAGGTGGAGCGGGGAGCCGGGCACGGCGGTGGTCCCTCCTGCGGGTGTCGGGGGTCTGCGGGCGGGGTCGGTCAGTGCACCAGGCTCGGGGGGGGGGGGGGGGGGGGGGGGGGGGGGGGGGCGGGGGGGGGGGGGGGGGGGGGACAGCGCACCCGGCGCGCCGGGCCCCCCCCCCCGGCGGCCACGTCGTCGTCCGGGGGGTACAGCAGCGTGCGGCCGACGGTCAGCCCGCGCACCGAGGGCAGGGCCAGGGCCTTGCGCCACGTCGCGAACGTCTCCTCCGGCGAGGTCGTCGGGTCCCCGCCCAGCAGCACGGTGGGCAGCGTCGTGGCCTCCATGACGCGTTCCATCTCCTCCACCACCGGCAGCTTCAGCCAGGTGTAGGCGGTCGTGCGGCCCAGCGCCTGCGCCACGTTGACGGACTTGATGACGCCGTCGGCGGACAGGTCGTGGACGACCGCGCCGCCTTCGCGGCGCGACCAGAACGGCTCGACCATCGCGATGAGCCGGTGCGCGGCCAGTTCGCTGATGGCGTCGGCGGAGGCCGTCAGCGTCGGCAGCGTGCCCGGGTCGTCGAGCGCGATGCGGGTGAGGAACTTGCCGCCGTCGAGGTTGGCCTCGGCGATGGAGCGCGCGTCGTAGCCGGTGAAGCGGTCGTCGAGCTCGAAGGCGGCGCCCTGCAGGCCGCCGCGGTTCATCGAGCCGACGACGACCTTGCCCTCCAGCGCCCCGAGCAGGGTGAGGTCCTCGACGATGTCGGCGCTGGCGAGCAGGCCGTCGACGCCCGGGTCGGCCAGGGCGACGCGCAGCCGGTCCAGCAGCTCGGTGCGGCTGGCCATCGCCATCGGCCGCCGGCCGACGCCGTTGGCGCCGCGGGCCGGGTGGTCGGCGGCGACGACCATGAGCCGGCCGTCGGCGGGCAGCACGTGCTCGCGGCGGCGGCGGGCGCGGGCCACCTCGGCGATGCGCTCCGGGGCGAAGGCGCGGATCTGCGAGACCTCGGCGTAGTCCTGGGCGAACCCGGGGTGCTTCGCGCTGGGCTCCTCAGGCACGGGCGGCGACCTCCTCGAGCAGGGCCTCGACCTCGCGGGTCGTCGGCATGGCGGTGGAGCACTCCCGGCGGGTGGCGACGATCGCCCCGGCCGCGTTCGCGAACCGCAGCACCCGCTCCAGGTCCCAGCCGGCCAGCAGGCCGTGGCACAGGGCCCCGCCGAACCCGTCACCGGCACCGAGGCCGTTGACCACCTGCACGGGGGTGGGCGGCACCTCCACGACCCGGGTGCCGGAGCCGTCGCGGGTCATGCCCAGCACCCCGCGCGGCCCCTGCTTGACGATCGCGACGTCCACGCCCGCCTCCAGCAGCGCCTGCGCCGCGCGGCGGGGTTCGCTCTCGCCGACGGCGACCTCGCACTCCTCCTTGTTGCCGACCGCGACGGTGACGTGCGGCAGCGCGCGCCGCACCTGCTCGCCCGCCTCGGCCGGGTCGCTCCAGAACATGGGCCGGTAGTCCAGGTCCAGCACCGTCAGCGGGGCGCGCTCGCGGGCCCGCCAGGCGGCGTGGTGCGCCCCGCGGCTGGGTTCCTCGCTCAGCCCGGTCACGGTGGCCCAGAACACCCCGGCGCCGCGGACCGCGTCCAGGTCGAGCTCCTCGGCGCGGATCTGCAGGTCGGGTGCGGTGGGCAGGCGGTAGAACAGCAGCGGGAAGTGGTCCGGCGGGTACATCTCGCAGAAGGCGAGCGGGGTGTTCAGCCCCTCGACGCCGGAGACGAAGGCGTCGGAGACGCCGAGCTCGGTCAGCGCCTTGTGCACGAACGTCCCGAAGGCGTCGTTGCCGGTGCGGGTGATCACGGCGCAGGACCGGCCGTGGCGGGCCGCGGCGACGGCGACGTTCGTCGCGCTGCCGCCGAGGTACTTGCCGAAGGTCTGGACGTCCTCGAGGCCGACGCCGTCCTGCAACGGGTACAGGTCGACGCCGACCCTGCCCATCGTCACCACGTCGAACGCGGCGCTGCTGCTCACGCGAGCCTCCCTCGTCATCGTCGGCGGATCCGCGCGAGGCCTGGCCCGGGGCCGCAGCGGCGCGGTGACGGGCCCACCCTGGCCCGGTTCGCGCGACACTGTCAAGCATATGTCATGACAAATTGACGTGCTGACGTGAAAGGCACCTGCGGGCTAGCATGACGACCCGGCCGGTCGCGGCTGGCAGCGACGCTGAGCACAGGAGCCCCGGTGGACGACCTCTTCGACGACCTGGACCGGTCCAGCCCGGTCCCCCTCTACTTCCAGGTCGCCCGCCAGATCGAGCAGGCGATCGAGGGCGGCAAGCTGCCCCCCGGGTCCCGGCTGGAGAACGAGATCACCCTGGCGGACCGCCTCGGGCTGTCCCGGCCGACGATGCGCCGGGCCATCCAGCAACTGGTCGACAAGGGCCTGCTCGTGCGCAAGCGCGGGGTGGGGACCCAGGTGGTGCACGGGCAGGTCACCCGCCCCGTCGAGCTGACCAGCCTGCACGACGACCTCGCCGCCCACGGCCAGCGGCCCAGCACCCGCGTCCTGCTGCACGAGGTCGTGCCCGCCCCCGGCGAGGTCGCGGCCTCGCTGGCCGTCGCGGAGGGCAGCCCCGTGCTGCACCTGCGGCGCCTGCGCTGCTCCGCCGACGAACCGCTGGCGGTGCTGGAGAACTGGCTGCCCGAGCAGTTCACCGACCTCACCGCGGCCAGCCTCGCCGAGCGCGGCATGTACCAGCTGCTGCGCTCGCGGGGGGTGGGGATGCGCGTGGCGCGCCAGCGCATCGGCGCCCGCCGCGGCACCACCGAGGAGTGCCGGCTGCTGCAGGAGAACCGCGGCAGCCCGCTGCTCACGATGGAGCGCACCACCCACGACGACTCCGGGCGCGCGGTGGAGCGGGGGCGGCACGTCTACCGCGCCAGCCGCTACGCGTTCGAGGTCACGCTCGTCGACCGCTGAGGCGGCGCGGCGCGGCGGGCGCGCGGCGAGGGCGCCGCGCCCCACGACCCCCAGGGACCCCGACGGCGAGGAGGCCGACCCGATGAGCACCCCCACCAGCGCCCGCACCCCCGTGTGGTTCGGCCCCGGCGACTGCGACCTGGACGCCTTCCGCGCGCTCGTCGAGGTGCGGACCCGGGCCGAGGACCACCCGCACGCCGACAGCCTCGAGCAGGGCGTGCCCGTCTACGGCGAGCGGCTGCGCACCCGCCTCGCCGATCCCGCCGACCTCGCCGCCCGCCGCGAGGTGCAGGCCGAGCTGGTGCGCGCCCTCGCCGACGGGCCGGGGATCGTCGTGTTCCGCGGCGCCTTCGCGCCGGAGGTGGTCGACCGCGCCACCGCGGTGTTCCGCGCGCTCATCGCCGAGCAGCGGGCCGCCGGCGGCGGCGGTGGCGACCACTTCGCCACGCCCGGGGCCAACGACCGCGTCTGGGGAGCGCTGGACAAGTTCGCCCTGCGCGACCCGGCGGCGTTCGCCGACTACTACGCCGCCGACGTCCTCGCGCTGGTCTGCGAGGCGTGGCTGGGCCCGGGGTACCAGGTCACCTCGCAGGTCAACGTCGTCAACCCGGGCGGCACCGCCCAGCGCGCCCACCGCGACTACCACCTGGGCTTCATGGACCGCGAGCAGGCGCTGCGCTACCCGGCGCACGTGCACGCGCTCTCCCCCGCGCTGACGCTGCAGGGCGCCGTCGCCCACGTCGACATGCCCGTCGAGAGCGGCCCGACGCTCTACCTGCCGCACTCGCAGAAGCACCCCGCCGGCTACGTCGCCTTCCACCAGCCGGAGTTCACCGCGTACTTCGAGGAGCACCGCGTGCAGCTGCCGCTGGCCCAGGGCGACGCGGCGTTCTTCAACCCCGCCCTCTTCCACGGCGCGGGTTCCAACGTCTCCGCGGACGTGGAGCGGATGGCGAACCTGCTGCAGGTGTCGTCGGCGTTCGGGCGGGCGATGGAGACCGTGGACACGCGGGCGGTGAGCTCGGCGGTGTTCGGGGTGCTGCGCGAGCGGCGCGCCGCGGGGGCGCCGCGGGACTGGCTGCGCAACGTCGTCGCGGTCGCGGCGGAGGCGTACCCGTTCCCGACGGACCTGGACCGCGACCAGCCGGTCGGCGGGCTCGCACCGGCCTCCGAGGCCGACCTGCTGCTGCGGGCGCTGGAGCAGGACTGGGACCGGCAGCGGCTGGAGGCCGAGCTCGACGCCGCGCAGGAGCGCCGCGGCGGCGGGCCGCGCCGAGGAGGCGCGGACCGGGCCGGGAGCACCGCCTGACGAGACTCCTCGTTGTCGTCCGCCACGCAGTGCGACGACAATGGCGGGATGGGCACCGTGCGACGGCTGCACCGGCGGCCGTCGCTGACGCGGCGGGTGCTCGGCACGGGCGCGGTCCTCGTCGTCCTCGTCCTCCTGGCGGGCGCCCTGCTCGGCGGCACCGGCTGGCAGCTGCGGCAGGCCCAGCGCGCCCAGGACACCGTCGACCACGCCCTGCGGGCCGACACCGACCTGCTGCGCGGCTTCGTCGACGAGGAGACCGGCCTGCGCGGGTACCTGCTGACCGGCGACGGGCGCTTCCTGGCCCCCTACCGCGACGCGCAGGCCGTCCTGCCCGCCACGACCACGGCGCTGCGCACCCACGTGCGCGACCTCGGCGGCCCGGCCTGGCTCGTCGACGGCGTCGCCGACGCGCACCGGCGCTGGTCCACCCACGCGCAGCGCCTGATCGCCCTGGCCGGCAGCGGGCAGCTGGACGCGGCCCGCACCTGGGCCGCCACCGAGCGGGGCAGGCAGCTCTTCGACGCCATCCGCACCCGCAACGCCGCCCTCGTCGCCTGGCTGGAGGCCGCCGACCGGCGCCAGCAGCGCGCCGTGCAGGTGCAGCAGCGGCGGCTGTTCGTCCTGCTCGGCACCAGCCTGGCCGCGCTGCTGGCCGTCGTCGTCACCGGCTGCCTCGTCGTCTGGCGCACCCTCACCCGCCCGCTGGGCCGGCTGGCCCGCGCCGCGCGCGCCGTCGCCGACGGCGACCTGTCCGCCCCCGCCTGGCAGCCGGCCCCGCGGGTCGCGCCCGAGGTGCGCTCGCTGGCCGCGGACGTGCAGGCGATGCGCGACCGGCTGACGGCCGACCTGCACACCACGCGGGAGGCGCTGGGCGCCCTGGAGCAGAGCGGCCCCGCGATCGGCGCCCTGCGCGCGGCCCTGCAGCCCTTCGACGAGCACGTCCCCGGCCTGCGGGTCAGCGCACGCCTGGACCCGGCCGAGGGGCTGCTGGCCGGCGACTGGTACGACACCGTCCGCGTCGGGGACGACCGCCTCGTCGTGGTCCTCGGCGACGTCGCCGGCCACGGCCCCGTCAGCGCCGTGTTCGCGCTGCGCCTGAAGCACTCCCTGGCCACGGCGCTGCGCGGCGGCGCGAGCCCGGGGCGCGCCCTGGAGCAGGTGAGCCGCCAGCTGGCGGACGTGCCCCCCGACCTGTTCGCGACCGTCCTGCTCGTCACCCTCGACACCACCGCCGCCGCGCTGACGTGGGCCAACGCCGGGCACCCCGCCGCGCTGCTGCTGCCGCAGGGCCGCCGGCGCGAGGCCGTCGAGCTCGGCGCCACCGGGCCCCTGCTCTCACCGGTCACCAGCGGCTGGAGCTGGCAGGAGGGCGTGCACCCCTTCACCACCGGCGACGTCCTGCTGGCCTGCACCGACGGCATCCTCGAGGCGCGCGACGGGCGGGGCCGCGAGTTCGGCGCCGACGGCCTGGCGCAGGTGGTCGGCGACGCCGGCCGGGCCGGGGAGCTGGCCGACGGGGCGCGCCTGGTGGACGCGGTCGCCGCCGCGGTCGTGCGGCACAGCGCCCCGCTGCCCCGCCGCGACGACCAGACCCTCGTGCACGTGCTGGCCACCGGCCGCACCGGGCGCCCACCCGCCGCGCGGCACGCCTCCGCCGCCCTCGACGGCTGAGGCGGCGGCCCCGGTCGCCCCCGGTCGGCACCGCTCAAGGACCCGCCGCCCCGTGCCGATGCCTCCTGGAACACCCCACGCACCGAGGAGCGCTGTCCGCACCATGCCCGAGGACCCCGCAGGACCCCGCCGTCGCACCTTCGCCGACCGGCCCGTCGCGCTGCGCGTGGCCTCCTCGGTGCTGGTCGGGCTCGTCGCCACCGGGACCGTCACCGGCATCGCCGTGCACGAGCTGGCCTCCCAGCGCGACCAGGCCGTCGCCCTGCACGCCGTGAACGTCGCGCAGAACGCCTCCAGCGACTTCCGCCAGCTCACCTCCCAGGCCCGCTACGACTCCACCCTCATCACGTGGGTGCCCGGTCTCGCCGAGGACCCCGCGTTCGCGAAGACCTACGCCGCCGACGTCGCGGCCGTCGAGGACCTGCTCTCGCGCGTCCAGGCGCAGGCCGCCCCCGAGCAGGCCGAGGCGCTGGAGGCGCTGCAGGCGCAGTGGCAGACCTGGAAGGCGGCCGAGGAGGAGCTGACCGAGCGCTCCCTCGCCGGGGACGTCCAGGCCGCCGGGGCGTTCTACGTCTCCGACGTCGCCCCCGCCTGGGACGGCCTCGACGCGATCCTCACCGGGCTGGAGGACGCCAACACGAAGGCGGCCGACGCGGCGCTGCAGACCGCCCAGGACGCCTACTCCGAGGGCCGGCTGCTGGTGCTGCTCATCGCCCTCGTCGGCGCGCTCGGCTCCCTGGGCACGGGCGTCCTCGTCGCCCGCGGCATCACCCGCCCCGTGCAGGAGGTCGGGCGCGTGCTCGCCGCCCTGCGCGACGGCGACCTGACCGCGGAGCCGCGGGTCCGCAGCCGCGACGAGATCGGCCGGATGGCCGCCGCCCTGCACGAGGCGCTGACCTCCCTGCGCGCCACCCTGCGCGGGGTCGGCGACAGCTCCGGCGAGCTGTCGCGGGCGGCCGAGCAGCTGTCTGCGACCTCCTCGGAGATCTCCCGCTCCGCCGACGAGTCCTCCGCGCAGGCGGCGGTCGTCACCACGGCCGCCAACGACGTCGCCGGCAGCGTGCAGACGGCCGCCGCCGGCGGCGGCGAGATGGAGCTGAGCATCCGCGAGATCGCCACCAACGCCGCCGAGGCGGCCCGGGTGGCGGCCCAGGCGGTCGCCGAGGCGGAGACGACGACGCAGACGATGACCAAGCTGGGCACCTCCAGCCGCGAGATCAGCGACGTCGTCAAGACCATCACCTCCATCGCCGAGCAGACCAACCTGCTGGCCCTCAACGCCACCATCGAAGCCGCCCGCGCCGGCGAGATGGGCAAGGGCTTCGCCGTCGTCGCCGGCGAGGTCAAGGAGCTCGCCCAGGAGACCGCCCGCGCCACCGAGGACATCTCCCGCCGCGTGGAGGCGATCCAGGCCGACACCGCCGGCGCGGTCGACGCGATCCGCAGCATCTCCGAGACCATCGCCACGATCAGCGACTTCCAGACGACGATCGCCTCGGCCGTGGAGGAGCAGACCGCCACCACCAACGAGATGTCGCGCTCGGTGTCCGAGGCCGCGGGCGGGGTGCAGGAGATCGCCGCCAACATCACCGGTGTCGCGACCGCCGTGCGGACGACCACCGAGGGCGTCTCCCGCTCGCAGCGCTCCGCCGACGAGCTCGCCCGGATGTCCGGCGAGCTGCGGGCGCTGGTGGGCCGCTTCCGCTACTGACGCCCCGCACGCACGAGCGCCCGGCACCTGCGAACAGGTGCC
>NZ_JBJLSF010000038.1:0-41694 GCF_050871885.1 Kineococcus aridisoli
CCCCAGCGCCTGGAGCCCCGGCCCCCCCCCCCCCCCCCCCCCCCCCACCCCCCCCCCCCCCCCCCCCCCCCCCCCCCCCCCCCCCCCCCGCGGCGCGCGCGGTAGGCGCTGACGGCGTTGCGGTTGGCGCAGGTGGTGCTGCAGTAGCGGCGGGAGCGGTTGCGCGAGAGGTCGACGACGACGCCGTCGCAGCCCGCGTCCGCGCACGTGGACAGGCGCGAGACCTCGTCGAGGCGCACGAGCTCCAGCACGGCCATGGCGGTCTCGACGAGGACCCGCACGTCGAGGGGCTCGGTGGAGCCGACGGCGTGCACGTGCCAGTCCACCGCGCCGTGGCGCACCAGGCGCGGCACGGCGCCGCAGCGGGCCAGCACGTCGTTGACCAGCTCCGCGGCGCGGTCGCGCTCGCTGGTGAGCAGCTCGCGCAGCAGCGGGCGCACGGCGCGCACGGCGGCCAGCTCGGCGGCGTCGCCGTCGCGGCGGCCGGTGTAGCCGAACCGCTCCCAGAAGCGGTCGAGGTCCTCGACGCGCTCGAGGGTGTCCGGAGGCAGCGCGCTGTTGGCCAGCACGGCGGCCGCCTGCAGCGACAGCTCGGTGTCATGGTCGAGAACCACGTTGACACCTTACGCGGCCCCTCCCTACCGTCATCTGCCATGACCATCGTGACCGATGACAGCAGCCGGCGGCTGGCGAGCGGGCTCGGCTTCGCGGTCCTGTCCGCGGCCAGCTTCGGGCTGTCCGGCAGCCTCGCCCGCGGCCTGCTCGACGGCGGCTGGAGCCCCGGCGCGGTGGTCCTCGTGCGGATCGGCCTGGCCGCCGCGGTCCTCGCCCTGCCCGCCGCGCTCGCGCTGCGCGGCCGCTGGGGGGCGCTGCGCCGCAACACCGGTCTCGTCGCCGTCTACGGGCTGCTCGCCGTGGGGGCGGCGCAGTTCTGCTACTTCTCGGCCGTCGCGCGGATGCCGGTGGGCCCGGCGCTGCTCATCGAGTACACCGCCCCCGCAGCGGTCGTGGGCTGGCTGTGGCTGCGCCACGGCCAGCGCCCGGGCCGGCTGACCGCGGCCGGGGCGGCCCTGGCCGCGCTCGGCCTGGTGCTCGTGCTCGACCTGCTGACCGGCACCCGCCTGGACACCGGCGGGGTGCTGTGGGCGCTGGGCGCGATGGTCGGGGCGACGACGTACTTCGTGCTGTCCGCCGAGGAGGGGACCGGCCTGCCACCGCTCGCGCTGGCCGGCGGCGGACTGCTCGTGGCCGCGCTCGCGCTCGGCCTGCTCGGCCTGGCCGGGGTGCTGCCGCTGTCGGCGGGCACGGCGCCGGCCGTCTACGCCGGTCGCGCCGTGCCCTGGTGGGTCCCGCTGCTGGGCCTGGGGCTGGTGACGGCGGCCGTGGCCTACGTGGCGGGCATCGCCGCCGGGCGCCGGCTGGGCTCCCGGCTCGCCTCGTTCGTGGCGCTGCTGGAGGTGGTGGCGGGCGTGGCGGGGGCTTGGCTGCTGCTCGGCGAGCTGCCGCGGCAGGTGCAGCTGCTGGGCGGGGTGCTCGTGGTCGCCGGGGTCGTCGTCGTCAAGCTGGGCGAGCCGCGGCCGGCGCCCGCCGCGTTGCCGCAGCCGTCCCCGGCCGCCTGACCCGGGACGGCTGACCCGGGACGGATCCGCCGGAGCGCTTGCCCGGAGCACCCGGACGCGGGCAGGCTGGCAGCGGTCGACCAGACGGCCCACCCCAGCCGCGCGCCCGGCGCCGCGGCAGCACCCGCGGAGCGTTCGTGCAGCACAGCGCGCACCTCGTCGTCACCGTCGTCGATTCGCTGGACACCTGGGTCCGGCACCCCGAGGCCGTGCGGGAGCGGGCGCAGGCCCTGCTGCGCGAGCGGGCCGCGGCGGGCGGCTGGCGCCTCGACGGCGTCGCGAGCGACCGCGTCGAGGTGCTGGCCGACAGCCTGCGGGTCTGCTTCACGGCCAGCGCCCCCGCGGTGGGGCCGCCGCGGGAGGCGCCCCCGGCCCCCTCCTGAGCCCCCTCGCGCGCGTCAGGCGCGCGGTGAGCGCAGCTCGTCGTGGTGGGCGGCCAGCGCGTCGGCCATCTGCGCGAGGAAGCGGCGCACGAGGACGAGCTCCTCGTCGCCGTAGCCGCGCATGACCTCGTCGCTGCGCCGGCCCAGCGGGCCGAAGAAGTCGCGGGCCACGGCCATGCCGGGCTCGGCGTAGCGCAGGAAGACCTTGCGCCGGTCGCTGCCGCCGCGGTCGCGGCGCAGGTGCCCGTGCCGCTCCAGGCGGTCGACGACACCCGTCACCGCGCCGGTGGTGATGCCCAGGGACACCGCCAGCTCCCCCGCCGTGAGGGGCTCGCCCGCGACCTCGCTGCGCATGACCTCCAGCAGCGCCTGCAGGTCCGTGGGGTGCAGGCCGTGGCGGCCGGCGAAGGCGTGCGCGACGCGCTCGGACTCCACGGTGAGCCGCTGCAGCTCGTCGACGAGCTCGGCCTCGGCGCGGGCGCGGGGGGTGTCGCGCGGGCGGAAGCCGCGTGCGGGCGCGCCCTCGCGCGCGGCCTCGTCTCGGCCCTTTGACGGGGTGATCTGCTCGCTCATCGGGTTGCCAGCGTACTCCGTCCTCTGCAAACATCTCACTGACTGAGAGTTCCGACGAATGAGGTGATCATGCGCTTCCTGACCGGACGGATCACGGCGTGGCTGGTGGTCGTGGCGGCCGTGCTGCTCAGCGGCCTGGTCACCGCCGTCAGCGGCTCCGCACCCGAGGCGAGCGGCGCCGCCACCGGCCTGCCCGCCTCCGCCGAGGCGGCGCGGGCCGCCGAGCTCGCCGAGCGGCTGCCCGACGCCGACACCAGCGCGCTGATCGCGGTGTTCTCCCGCGAGGGCGAGGCCCTCAGCGGCGAGGACCTCGCCGCCGCGGGCGCCGCCGCCCAGCGCCTCGGCAGCCGGCTCGTGCCCTCCCCCGACGGGCGGGCCGCGATCGCCGTCCTGCCGGTGCGCACCGACGTCCCGGCCGAGGAGCTGTCGCAGCGCGTCGCCGACGTGCGCGCCACCGCCCGCGCCGACGTGCCGGAGGGGCTGGTGGTGCAGGTCACCGGCGGCCCGGCCTTCACCGAGGACGTCTCCGGCTCCTTCGACGGCGCGAACACCCGCCTGCTGCTCGTCACCGCCGGCGTCGTCGCCCTGCTGCTGCTCGTCACCTACCGCAGCCCCGTGCTGTGGCTGGTCCCGCTGGCGGTCGTGGGCGTCGCCGACCAGGTGACGGCGCGGCTGCTGGAGATGGTCGGCCGGCTCACCGACACCCCCGTCGACCCCTCCGCCGTCGGCATCACCAGCGTCCTCGTCTTCGGCGCCGGCACCGACTACGCGCTGCTGCTCATCGCCCGCTACCGCGAGGAGCTGCGCCGCGAGGCCGACCGCCGCGCCGCCATGCGCGCGGCGCTGCGCGGCGCCGGGCCGGCGGTGCTGGCCAGCGGCGTCACCGTCGTGCTGGCGCTGCTCACCCTGCAGGCCGCCGTGCTGCCCGCCGACCGCACCATCGGCCGCGACGCCGCCATCGGCGTCGTCGTGGCGCTGCTGTTCGGCCTGCTCGTGCTGCCGGCCGCCCTCGTCGTCTGCGGGCGCGGGCTGTTCTGGCCGTTCGTGCCGCGCGTCGGCTCCGCCGACACCACCCGCACCGGGGCCTGGGCGCGGATCGCCGACCGCGTCGTGGCCCGGCCCGTGCCCGTCGTGCTCGCCTCGCTCGCCGTCCTGGTCGTGCTCGGCGCCGGGCTGGTGGGGGCCCGGCTCGGGCTGTCGCAGACCGAGCAGTTCCGGGTGGCCGCCGAGTCCGTCGACGGCTCGCAGACCCTGGCCCGCTACTTCCCCGACCAGGCCTCGGAGCCGGCGAGCGTCCTGGTGCGCGAGCCCGCCGCCGCCGACGCCGTCGCGGCCGCCGCCCGGGGCGTCGAGGGCGTCTCCTCCGCGGAGGTCGTCCAGCGCACCGACGACCTGGCGCAGGTGCAGGCCCGGCTGGACGCCGCCCCCGGCTCGGCCGCCAGCCGCGAGGTCGTCACCGCGCTGCGCGAGGCCGTGCACGCCGTCCCCGGCGCCGGCGCCCTCGTCGGCGGCACCGAGGCGGCCGCCCTCGACGAGCGCACCGCCACCGTCCGCGACCTGCTCGTCGTCGGCCCGCTCATCGTGCTCGTCGTGCTCGTGGTCCTCGTCGTGCTGCTGCGCTCGCTGCTGGCGCCGGTGCTGCTCGTCGCCACGGTCCTGGCCACGTTCGTCGCGGCGCTGGGGGCGGCGAACGTGCTGTTCACGCAGCTGTTCGGCATCCCGGCCCTGGACACCCAGGTGCCGCTGCTGTCGCTGCTGTTCCTGGTGGCGCTGGGCGTGGACTACAACATCTTCCTCGTCACCCGCGCCCGCGAGGAGACCCCTGCCCTGGGCACCCGCGACGCGGTGCGCCGGGCCGTGGCCGTCACCGGCGGGGTCATCACCAGCGCCGGGATCCTGCTCGCGGCCGTCTTCACCGTCCTCGGGGTGCTGCCGCTCATCGTGCTCACCCAGATCGGCGTCGTCGTCGGCATCGGCGTCCTGCTGGACACCCTGCTCGTGCGCACGGTCCTGGTCCCGGCCCTGTTCGCGCTGCTGGGGCACCGGGTGTGGTGGCCCAGCGCCCTCGACCGGCCCGCGCGCGCCGCCCACGGGGCGGACCGGGCGGACCGGGCGGACCGGGCGGACCGGGCGGACCGGGACCTCAGCGGACCTCGCGCAGCGTCCTGACGACGTCGCCGACGTGGACGTCCACCTCCACGGCCTCCTCGCCCGGCGCCGCGTCGCCGAGCAGCTCGCGCAGCCGCGCGGTCACCACCGAGCGCACCCGCCCCGCCAGGGCGGGCAGGTGGGTGCCGAAGGCGACGACGACCTCGACGAGCACCGCCTCGAGGCGGTCGTCGTCGCCGGTGCTGCAGCTGATGCGGTCGGCGGCCGCGTCCGGCAGGGCGTCCACGGCGGTGCGCAGGCCGTCGACGACCACGTCGGCGGCCACCCGGAAGTCGCCGAGCTCGTGGGTGCCGAGCACGGGCGCGGACGGCCGGAAGGCCCGGCGCACCCGCTCCAGCAGCCCGGGGCGCGCCAGCACCCAGCCCTCCTCGGTGTGGGCGCGCAGGGCTGCGGCCGCGAGGCCGAGGACCTCCTCGCCGCGGGCGCGGTCGGGTTCGCTCACCGCCAGTCCTCCAGGGTCGCGGCCAGGGTGGTGCGTGCTCTCTCCAGGAGACCGCGCACGGCGGTGGATGTCGTGCCGAGGACCTGCGCGATCTCCTCGTAGCTCAGCTCCTCGACCTCGCGCAGCAGCCAGGCCGAGCGCTGGCGCGGGGGCAGCAGCCGCAGCGCCAGGTCCAGCGCCTCGCGCAGCGCGGCCTCCACGCTCGTGCGCTCCGGATCCTCCCGCACGTCGCGGATGCGGTCCAGCACGTCCTCGACGTCGACGTGGGGCCTGCTGCCCGAGGCCGGCCAGCGGCGCGAGCGGGCGTGCACCTCGTGGCGCACGATCGTGAACAGCCAGGTGCGCACCGCGGCGTCCCCGCGGAAGGAGGGCAACCCCCGCCAGGCGGCGAGCAGCGCGTCCTGCAGGCAGTCGTCGGCCTGGCCGCGGTCGTCCAGCAGCCGGGCCGCGTAGCGGTACAGCGCCGGGCCGTGCCGGTCGACGAGGACGGTGAAGGCGTCCCGGTCGCCCAGGGCCGCCCGCCGCGCCAGCACCTCGTCGGTGCGCTCGTCGGGGCACGCGCCGTCCGGCGGAGTGGTCTGCATCGACTGGTTCTCCATCGATCGCTCCGGCCGCGGGCCGCTGCCCGCCCGCGCACCATCCCACGCGGCACCGCGGCGCACCCCCGGAGGAAGCGCTCGCCGGTGTGGCCCGGATCACACCGGATCCGGCGTGAGGATCCGCCGGTCGCGCACTCCAACCCCTCGCACGCACACCGCGGCACCCCGCCGCGGCGACCACCCGAGAGGAGCCCCCGTGACCGAGCAGACGATCACCAAGACCCCGACCCCCTCCACCGCCGGCAGCACCGGCGCCACCCGCTCCTCGGCCGTCCCCTCCGGCCTGGCCAGCGACCACGGCGTCACGAGCATCGCCGACACCGTCGTCTCCAAGATCGCCGGCATCGCCGCCCGCGACGTCTCCGGCGTGCACGCCCTCGGCGGCGGCGCGGCCCGCGCGGTCGGCGCCCTGCGCGAGCGCATCCCCGGCAGCCGCGTCAACCACGCCCAGGGCGTGTCCGTCGAGGTCGGCGAGCGCCAGGCCGCCGTCGACATCGAGCTCATCGCCGAGTACGGCGTCGCCATCAGCGACCTGGCAGCCTCCGTGCGCCGCAACGTCATCACCTCCGTGGAGCGGATGACCGGCCTGGAGGTCACCGAGGTCAACCTCCAGGTCTCCGACGTCCACCTGCCCGAGGAGGACGACGCGGACGAGGAGGTCGTCCGCACCGTCCGCGTCCAGTGATCGACCCGGCGGCCCTCGCGGACGACCTCGCGCAGGCCGCGCTGACCGTCCCCGGGGTGGCCCGCCTGCACGGCGGCGCCCTCGGGGAGGTCGGCACCTACCTGCCCGGCCGCCGGGTGGCCGGGGTCCGGCTGGCCGGCGACCTCGCCGGCGGCGCGGACGGCGGGCTCGTGGAGCTGCACGTCGTCGTCACCGCGCAGGCGCCGGTCCGCACCACCGCGCAGGCCGTCCACGCGGCCGCCGCCGGGGTGCTCGCCGCCCACGCGGTCACCGCCGCCGTGCGCGTGCACGTCGACGACCTCGCCGCCTGAGCCCGCGCCGCCCCAGCTCGCGCCACCCGGCACCACCGCACCCACCACCTCGACCCCAGGGAGGGGAGAAGAGATGTCCTCGTCCACGACCGGCCTGATCGCCGGTCTGCTGCTGGCCCTCATCGGCGCGGTCGCCGGCTTCGGCTGGCTGCTGCTCGGCGTCCTGCTCGGAGGGGTGGGCTACCTGCTCGGCGCCCACCTGGAGGGGCGCGTCGACCTGGCGGCCCTGGTCCCCGGGCGCGGTCGTGGCTGATCCGCGGACCGCCCTCGCCCCGGCCGGCGCGGCGGCGGTCGCCCCGGAGCACCGCGGCCGGCTGGCGGTCGCCGACCGCGCCGTCCAGCGGATCGCCGCCGCGGCCGCGACCGAGGTGGAGGGCACCCGCCGCACCACCGGCAGCGGACCGCGCAGCACCGCGGCCGCCGTCGGCGACGCCCTGGGCGCCGTGCTCGGCCGGGCCTACCCGGACGTGGAGTGCAGCGTCGCGGGCCGGCGCGCCCGGGTGCGCGTGGAGGTCGCGGCCGTCTGGCCGCACCCGGCCCCGCAGGTGGCCGCCCGGGTGCGCGAGCACGTGCGCGCCCGGCTGGAGGAGCTCGCCGACCTGAGCGTCGACGACGTCAGCGTCGTCGTCGCCACCTACCTGCCGCCCACCGCGGCGGCGCAGAGGAGGGTGCAGTGAACACCGCGCAGGAGGTCCGGGGCAGCGCGCGCGCCGCGCGCCGCCCCACCGGCGCCGGCCGCATCGGGGTCGTCGGCCCCGCGCTCGCCGTGCTGCTGCTGGCGCTGGCCGTCCTCATCGGCCGGGAGGCCGCCGTGGGCTGGGGCGCGCTGGGGGGCGGATCCCTGCTGGCGCCCGCCGTCGGCGCCCTCGACGGGCTGACCCCGAGCCCGGCCCTGGCCCTCGGCGGGCTGGTCGCGCTCCTGGCGGGCGTCGCGCTCGTGGTCACCGGCCTCGGCCGGCGCCGCCGCGACGCGATCGCCCTGGCGGGCGCGCCCGGCGTCTTCTGCACGGCGCGCGACGTCGCCCGCACCGCCTCCGGGGCCGCCCGCCGCCGTGACGGCGTGCTGGAGGCCCGCAGCACCGCCGGCCGCCGCACGGTCGCCGTGCACGTGCGCGCCACCTCCGAGGCGGTGCGCGACGACGTGCAGCGGGCCGTCGAGGAGCGGCTGCGGGTGCTCACCCCCACCCCGCGGGTGCGCGTGAAGGTGGAGGTGGCCCGGTGAGCCGCGCCGTGCTGGCGGTCGACCGCCTCGTCGCCGTCGTCCTGGGCCTGCTGCTCGCCGCCGGCGGGCTGGCCGCGATGGCCTGGTGGAGCGGGGACCTGGCCAGGGTGCTGCCCTCGGCCGGGGAGGGCTCCCGCCTGGTCACCGGCGGCGCGGGCGAGCTGCCGGAGCAGTCCTGGTACCCGGCCGCGGCCGCCGGGGCCGCGCTCGTGCTGGGCGTGCTGGCGCTGTGGTGGCTGCTGGCCCACCTGCCGCGCCGCGGCGCCGGGCAGCTGCTCCTGCCCGGGTCCGGGCCCACCGGCAGCCTGCGCGCGGAGGCCGACGCCCCCGCCCGCGCCGCCGCCGACGTGCTCGCCGCGGTGCCCGGCGTCCGCTCGGCCTCCGGCCGGGTCGTCACCGACCGCGGGCACCTGGTGGCCGAGCTGACGGCGACCGTGGAGCCCGGCGCGGACCTCGCCGAGGCCGCCGCGCAGGCGCAGGCGGTGCAGGAGCAGCTGCTGGGCGTCCTCGGCCGACCCGACGTCAGCGGTCGCACCCGGCTGACGGTCGCCCGCGCCGACCGGGCGGACCGCGTCTCCTGACCCGTGCACCCGTCCGGGATGCGGACGGGCCCCGGATGGGGTCGGGTGGAGGGCGTGTCGGCGGAGGAGTCCTTCCAGGTGGTGCCCCCGGACCTGCCGGTCCCCGACTTCACCGAGGTGTTCGACGAGGCACCCGTCCCGCTGCTGCTGCTGACGCCCGACCTGGTCATCGTGCGCGCCAACCGGGCGCGCCTGGAGGCGACCGCGACGACGCTGGAGCATAACGTCGGGCGGGGGCTGTTCGAGCTGTTCCCGATCAACCCCGCCGACCCGGCCGCCGACGGCCTGGTCAACCTGCGGGCCTCGCTGGAACGGGTGCGCGAGACCGGGCGGCCGCACACCATGGCGATCCAGAAGTACGACATCCGCATGCCCGGCGGCGGCTACGAGGAGCGGTACTGGAGCCCGCGCAACGTGCCGATCCTCGACGGGCGGGGCCGGGTCGCCTTCCTGCTGCACCGCTCCGACGACATCACCGACTACCTGCGCGACCGCGACGCCGCCCGCGAGGCCGCGGCCAGCGGTGCGCGCTGGCGCGAGCGCGCCGAGCAGGTGGAGGCCGACCTCTTCGAGCGCGCCCGGGAGCTGGAGGACCTCAACCGCCGGCTGAGCGAGGCCGTCGAGCGCGAGCAGCGCAGCGGCCGCTGGCTGGCCGGGCTCGCCGAGACCGCGCTGGCGCTGTCGGGGGCCGAGGACGTCGGGGACCTGCTGCGGCGCGCCGCCGAGCACGGGCAGCGGGCGGTGGAGGCCGACGGCCTGGTCCTGGCCCGCACCGTCGCCGGGCGGCTGGAGGTCCACGGGCTCGACGCGCGCGGGGGTGCTCCGGCGCACCACCTCGACCTGACCTCCTCCGCACCGCTGGCCCTCGTCGCCTCCGGCGCCGTCCCCGCGCTGGACTCGCGCGGCGCGGCCGGCGGGTCGTCCGCCGCCGGGTCCCCCACCGGCGCCGACGCGGAGGCGTGGACGGGCGCGTGGGCGGACTGGAGCGTGCTGCCGCTGCGCGCCGGTGAACGGCTGCTGGGGGCCCTCGGGGTCGGCTGGCGCCAGCAGCAGACCTTCGGCGCGCAGGAGCAGCGCCTCGTGCGCGCGCTGGCCGCGCAGGTCGCGCAGGCGCTGGACCGCGTGGGCCGGCTGGAGCAGGAGCGGCACCGGGCCCGGGCGACGCGCTCGCTGGCCGAGAGCCTGCAGCGCAGCCTGCTCACCGACCCCGTGCAGGCGGACGACCTGGAGATCGCGGTGCGCTACCTGCCGGCCGTCGCCGACGCCCAGGTGGGCGGGGACTGGTACGACGCGTTCCTGCTGCCGGACGGGTGCACGACCGTCGTCGTGGGCGACGTCGTCGGCCACGACCGCGAGGCCGCGGCCGTCATGGCGCAGGTGCGCAACGTGCTGCGCGGGCTCGCGCAGGCCGTCGTCCAGCCGCCGTCGGCGATGCTGGGGGCCCTGGACCGGGCGATGGAGAACCTGGCCGTGGGCGGGATGGCGACCGCGGTGCTGGCCAAGGTCGAGCAGGACGAGGCCTCGGCGGCGCGCGGCGAGCGCGTGCTGCGCTGGTCCAACGCCGGTCACCCGCCGCCGCTGCTGCTGCACCCCGACGGCACCGCGGAGCTGCTGACCAGCAGCCCCGAGCTCATGCTCGGCATCCTCACCGACGGCGTCCGCAGCGACCACCGGGCCGTGCTGCGCCGCGGCGACACCGTCCTGCTCTACACCGACGGCCTCGTGGAGCGCCGCGGGGCCAGCATCGACGACGGCCTGCGGTGGCTGCTGGGCGTGGCCGGCCGGCACGCCGGGCTGCCGCCGCAGGAGCTGGCCGACGCCGTGCTGGCGGAGCTGACCGGCACCTACGGCGAGGCCGTCGACGACGACGTGGCGCTGCTGGCCCTGCACGCGGGCTGAGCGGCCGGGCGGGGCGCCGGGACGGCTCAGGCGGAGGTGGCGTCCCGGGCGGGGGCGGGCTCCACGTGCGTCATGCCGGCGGTCATCGCCCGCGCCCAGGGGGCGTCGACCCGGTCGAGGTCGAGGGTGACGATGAGGTGGCACAGCTGCCCGTAGGCGACGAAGCGCTGCACGGCCGCGTCGTCGGCGCCGCTGAGCTGCTGCGCGAGCCGCACCACCGAGGACAGCCCCGCCTGCAGCGCCTCGCGCACCTGCGGCACGTCGCAGGCGCTCTGGGCGTGCACCTGCAGCATCAGCAGGTCGCGGTCGGCGATGAGCTCGGCGTAGGCGTCGCCCATCACCTCCAGCACCTCCTCGGGGGAGGTGCCCGCGGCCCGCTCGGCGCCGGCGGTCAGCGCCGCGCGCACCTGCTCGAAGCAGTGGTCCAGCGCGGCGACGAAGAGCCCCAGCTTGTCGGTGAAGAGGCGGAAGACGTACGCCGGGGAGATCCCCGCGTCGGCGGCCACCGCGGTCACCGGGGTGGCGTGGTAGCCGGTGCGGGCGAACACCCGCACGGCGCTGGCCGTCGCGCGGGCGCGCTGGGACTCGGCGGTGGACCTCACGCGGCGGCTCCGGACGGCATGTGACTGATTGGACACTATCGACGTCGGCACCGTCAACGCGGGCCGCTCACACCCGCGCCAGCAGCTCCTCGAAGTGCCGCGCGAACCCCGCGGCGTCCACCCCCACCGCCACCTGCGCGTTGCCGCCGCGGTCGCCGCTCCCGGCGTCACCGCTGTCCCCGGCGTCGTCGAGGAACTCCGCCAGCACCGCGCCGCGCAGGCGGTCGCCCGTCTCCACCGCCACCTCGGCCGCCCGCCAGGTCAGCAGGTCGGGCCGGGTGACCGCGGCGACGGCCAGCGGGTCGTGCAGGGCGCAGGAGCGCCCGTCCTGGCCCCAGCTGGTGCCGACGTGCGCGATCCAGGCCTGCGTGAACTCCCCCGCGAAGGCCAGGAAGGGGCGCTCGCTGGCCGCCATCCGCCGCGCGGCGTCGAGGTCCAGGCGGACCTGCCGGGTGACGTCCAGCCCCACCCAGCGCGCCCGCACCTCGGAGCCCAGGACGACCTCCGCGGCCTCCGGGTCGCACCAGACGTTCCACTCCCCCGGCGTCGACAGGTCGTGGGCGGGGCTGAGGAAGGTGCCCCCCATGACCACGAGCCCGCCCAGCGCCGCGGCGAACCCCGGCTCCAGGCGCAGCGCGAGCGCGACGTTGGTCAGCGGGCCGATCGCCACCACCGTCACCTCGCCCGGGTGCGCCAGGACGTGCTCGACCATCGCCACCGCCGCGGCGCCGGGCCGCGGCTCGCGCACCGGCGTGCCCGCCGGCACCGAGCCGGTGCGGGCGGCGGGGCGCAGCAGCGGGCGCCAGGCGCCCCGGTGCACGGGGACCTCCGGGTGCCCCAGCCGGTGCAGCAGCTCCAGCGTCAGCGTCGTGGCGGTCCCCACGTCGGTGTTGCCGGCGACCGTCGTCACCAGGTCCAGGGCGATGCCGGGGTCGGCCAGCGCCAGGGCGAGGGCGAACCCGTCGTCGATGTCGCTGCCGGGCGCACCCATCGCCAGGTCGGTGTCCAGGACCACGTGCTGCACGGCGGGGCTCCTCGCGTCGTCGGGTCCGGCGGGGTCCCGATCCTGGCACGCGCACCCGCCGGCGGTGCCCACGGGGAGCTGATGCAGCGGGGGCCCGGGACGTTTCACCGCTCCCGCCGCGGCGTGCCACGCTGGCGGACGTGGACGGGACCGGGAGCGGCACGAGCAGCACCGCGAGCAGCTGGGACGTCGTGCTGACCGAGCGCCTGCGGCTGAGCCGTCCCCGCCCCGAGGACGCCGAGGACGTCTTCGCCGTCCACTCCGACCCGGCCACCTGGGAGCACCTGCCCAGCGGCCGGCACACCGGGATCGCGCAGACGCTGGCGCTGCTGGCGCACGTGGAGGAGGGCTGGCGGGCCGTCGGGCTGGGCAGCTGGGTGGCGCGCGAGGCGGACGGCACCTTCGTCGGCACGGGCGGCTGCGACCTGCGCCTGGGCCTGGTGTGGAACCTCGGCTACCGGCTGGCGCCCGCGGCGTGGGGGCGGGGCCTGGCGCAGGAGGTCGTGCGCGCCGCGACGACGGCGGCCCGGCAGGTGCTGCCCGACGTGCCGGTCACCGCGTACCTGCTGGAGCACAACACGCGCTCGAAGGCGGCGGCCGAGCGCGCCGGGCTGCACCTGCAGTGGCGCGGGCCGGACGCCGGGAACCCCGATCCGCAGGCCGTGCGGCTGGTGTACGCCGACCGCCCGCTGAGCCGGGTCGTGCTGCGCGAGATCACCGCGTCGTAGGGAACGGCGGGCGGGGCGCGGCAGGGGGGCGTGGCAGGAAGACGAGCACCCGCGACCGTCCCGCCGCTGGAACCGGTGGCGGGCGCCCGCGAGGCTGCTCCCGTGACCACCCCCGTGCCCCCGCCCTCCCCGCACGACCTGCCCCACGACCTGCCGCGCGACCTGCCGCCCGGGCGGGTGCGGCGCATCGGCGTCGTGCTGTTCGACGAGGTGGAGGTCCTGGACGCCTGCGGCCCCTTCGAGGTGTTCTCGGTGGCCAACCGGGTGGCCGAGCGCGCCGGGCGCGCGGCCCCCTTCGAGGTCGTCCTCGTCGCCACCGGGGACGGCACGGGCGTGCGGGCGCGCGGCGGGTTGCGCCTGGGCGCCGACTGCGGCTTCGCGCAGGCCCCGCCGTGCGAGGTGGTCCTGGTGCCCGGGGGCGTGGTGGACACCGTCGCCGCGGACCCGCAGCTGCTGGAGTGGTTGCGGCGCAGCCGTCCCGGTGCCGAGGTCGTGGCCTCGGTCTGCACCGGCGCCTTCGTGCTGGCCGCCGCGGGCCTGCTCGACGGGCGCGCGGTGACCACCCACTGGGAGGACCTCGACGCGCTGCGCGCGGCCTGGCCGCGGCTGGAGGTGCGCGAGGGGGTGCGCTTCGTCGACCACGGGGACCTGGCCACCAGCGCGGGGATCAGCGCCGGCCTGGACCTGTCGCTGCACCTGGTGCAGCGCCTGGCCGGCCGCGAGCTGGCCCTGGCCACCGCGCGGCAGATGGACTACGCCTGGCGCGAGGGCGCCGGCGCCTGAGCAGGACCCCGGCGCGGGCGCGCCCGCACGTGCATGCGCTGCCCCTGCGGCCCGAAGATGCTCACGACCTCCGCGGGCCGGTCGCCGGGGTTGCTGATGCGGTGCGGCAGGCGGGTGTCGAACTCGGCGGCCTCCCCCGCGGGCAGGGCGAACTCCTGCTCGCCCAGCAGCAGCCGCAACCGGCCGGAGAGCACGTACATCCACTCGTAGCCCTCGTGGACCTGGGGTTGCACGCCTTCGCCGGCCCCCGGCGCCAGCACCTGCTTGTAGGCGCGCAGGCCGCCGGGCTGGGAGGTCAGCGGGATGGAGGTGACGCCGTGGCGGACGGTGCGCCGCCCGGGGGACCGGCGCGCGGGGGCGACGAGCTCGTCGAGGCTGACCTCGTGGTGCGCGGCCAGCGGCAGCAGCAGTTCCAGCGTCGCCCGCCGGCCGCCGGACTCCAGCCGCGACAGCGTGCTCACCGAGATCCCGGTGACGGCGCCGACCTCGGCGAGGGTCTGCCCGCGCCGCTCCCGCAGCCGCCGCAACCGCGGTCCGACCTGTTCCAGCACCTGCTGCACCGCTGCCGCGTCCATGCCCCCACCCAACCCGCAGATTGCCGTTCTGGCAACGACCTGCGGGTTTCGGCGACGCCGCGGCGCACCGTGGGGGCATGACGGACGAGAACCCCTCCCGCAGCGTCGACGTCCTCGTGGTGGGCGGTGGCGCCGCCGGCCTGAGCGCCGGCCTCACCCTGGCCCGCGCCCGCCGCGACGTCCTCCTCGTCGACGCCGGCGCCCCGCGCAACGCCCCCGCGCACGGGGTGCACAACTTCCTGACCCGCGACGGCACCGCCCCGCGCGAGCTGCTGCGCCTGGGCGCCGAGGAGGTCCGCCGCTACGGCGGCGAGGTGCTGACCGGCACCGCGACCTCCGCCGTGCGCGACGAGCGCGGTTTCACCGTGCGGACCACGCTCGGCGAGGTGCGCGCGCGCCGGCTGGTCGTCACCACCGGCCTCGTCGACGAGCTGCCCGACGTGCCGGGGCTGGCGGAGCAGTGGGGGCGCGGGGTCGTGCACTGCCCCTACTGCCACGGCTACGAGGTCGCCGACCAGCCGCTGGGCGTGCTGGGGCTGACGGCCGCGTCGGGCCACCAGGCGCTGCTGTTCACCCAGTGGAGCCGCGACGTCGTCTACTTCACCCACACCGGCGGGGAGCTGGACCCCGGCCGGCGCGAGGAGCTGCTGGCCCGCGGGGTGCGCGTCGTCGACGACCGCGTCGTCGAGGTGCTCACCTCCGGGGACCGGCTGAGCGGGGTGCGGCTGGCCGGCGGGGAGGTGCTCGAGCGCTCCGTCCTCGTCGTCGGCGCTCCCGTGCGGGTCTCCTCGCCGCTGCTGGAGAGCCTGGGTCTGCGCACCGAGCCGGTCGTCTTCGGCGGCGCCGTCCTGGGCGAGCACTACCCGTCCGGGCCGGGCGGCGGCACCGACGTCCCCGGCCTGCACCTGGCGGGCAACGTCACCGACCCGCAGGCGCAGGTCGTCACGGCGGCCGGGGCGGGCCTGGTGGCCGCGGCGGCCGTGAACCTGGGGCTGCTCGCGGAGGACACCGCCGCGGACGTGGCCCTGCACCGGGCGCGCGGGGCCGCCGGCAGCGCGGTCGCCTGAGAGCGGCGCCCGGGCCGCCGCCGACCTGGCCGACCCGACCCCTGGACCGCCCGCGGTGGGTACGGTCGAGGGGTCGGGTCCGGTGGACGGGTCGGGGAGGTGGGGTGTGCGTCGACGCGCGCTGCTGCTCGGCGGTGCCTCCGCGCTCGCGCTCGCGGGCGGCGGGGCGGCCTTGACCGCGGCCGAGCGCACCGAGGCCTCGCCGCTGCCGCGCCTGCTCACCGACGCGAGCTGGCGCGGGCTCGCCCTGGGCCCCGACCCGCTCGGCGACGACGACTGGCTGGCGGCCGGCCGGCTGCCCGGCGCGGACGGCCCCCACGCCGGGATGGTCCGCGAGGCGCTGCTGGACCTGCGCGCCCTGACCCGGGCCAACGGGGCGGTGGCCGCGGGCCCGGCGCCGCTGTGGAGCTACGCCTGGCCGCGCGACTCCGCGTTCGCCGCGGTCGCGCTGGCGGTGGCCGGTCACCACGACGACGCCGACCGCGTCCTGCGCTTCCTCGCCGACGTCCAGCTCGACGACGGCGGCTTCGAGGCGCGCTACCTGCTCGACGGCACGGGCACGCCCGACGGCCGCCGGCGCCAGGACGACGGCGCCGGGTGGGCGCTGTGGTCGCTGCGCGCGGTGCTGGACGCCGACCCCTCCTCCGCGCGGGCCCGCGAGCGGCTGCGGGAGCTGAGCCCGCTGCTGGAGGCGGCGACCGCCTTCGTGCTGGAGCGCACGGACGACGGCACCCGGCTGCCGGAGGCCTCCTCGGACTACTGGGAGCGCCGCGAGCGCGAGCTGACGCTGGGCACGGTCGCACCGCTGCTGGCGGGGCTGCACGCGGCGGCCGCCTCGTTCTCCCGGCTGGGGCGGCGCACCCGCGCCCGCCGGATCGCCGACGCGGCCGGCTCGCTGGCGCGGCTGCTCGACGGGCACTTCGCGCCCACCGGCTACCTGCGCTACGCCGACCCGGGGCTGGCCTCCGGCGGGGTGGACGCGGCGGTCACCTTCCTCATGCCCCCGTTCAGCGCGCGGGCCCGCCCGGGAGTCCTCGCCGCCTTCGACGCCTACCAGCAGCAGGCGCTGCGGCCGGCCGGCGGGCTGGCCCCGGGCGCCGGCTGGAAGCAGGACGGCATCTCCTGGACGCCGGAGACGGCGCTGGTCGCGTGGGTGGCCGCGGCGGGCGGGCAGGCGCAGCGCGCCCGGTACTGGCTGGACTGGCTGGACGCGCACCGCACGAGCTGGGGGAGCCTGCCGGAGAAGGTCCTGCCGGACGGCTCCCCCGCCGGGCCGGCGCCGCTGGGCTGGACCGCGGCGAGCGTCGTGCTGGCCGTCGACGCCCTGTGAGGCGGCCCCTGCGGGCCGTGATCGACTTTCCCGGTGTTTTGCCGCGTGAAGGTCTTGCGCAGGCCCGCACCCAGCGTGTTAGCTTCCCCACGGCTGCAGCTCGACGCAGCTCCTCGATCGTGTTGAACGCCCGCGGAGTGTGTTGCGGGCGTCGCCCGGGCCCTCGGGTCCGGCGTGGCGTTCCCACTCAGCCCGGATCCCGCTGAAGGTGCGGGATCTGCACCGACTGGAACGTGTTGGAGAAGTACATGGCACAGGGCACCGTCAAGTGGTTCAACGCTGAGAAGGGGTACGGCTTCATCGAGCAGGACGGTGGCGGCCCCGACGTCTTCGTCCACTACTCCGCGATCACCGGCAACGGCTACCGCTCCCTCGAGGAGAACCAGCGCGTCGAGTTCGAGGTGACGCAGGGCCAGAAGGGCCCGCAGGCCGACGCGGTCCGCGCCCTCTGATCGCAGCCTGACCCCGCAGGGCCCCCGTCCGCACCGGACGGGGGCCCTGCGCCGTCCCGGCCCCGCTCGCCCACCCGCCGCGCGGGCGAGCGCTCAGGCGCGCTCCTCGGGGCGCCGGTGCAGCCGGCGGCCCAGCCCCCGGGTGACGACGACCGCGGCGACGGTCTCGGCGGCCAGCAGCCCGACGAGCACGAGCAGCTGCACCCGGGCGGCCTCCAGCGGGCTCGCCCCGCCCAGCAGCAGCCCCACGAACGCCCCCGGCAGCGTCACCAGGCCCACCGTGCGGGTCTGGTCCAGCGCGGGCGCCAGCGCACGGGAGGCCGCCGTCCGCCCGGCGAGCGCGACGGCCTGCGCGGGCCGCGCCCCCAGCGCCAGCCAGCCCTCCACGAGCGCCCAGTCGCCGCGGACGTCGTCGAGCATGCGCCGCCCCGCGAGGGTGGTGGCCGTCATCGCCCCGCCGATGAGCTGGGCGGTGAACGGCACGACCTGCAGCACGTGCGGTTCCAGCGCGCCGACGCCCACGACGAGGGCCGAGGCCGGCAGCGCGCCCGCCCCGATCGCGAGCGCTGCCAGCGGCCACGCCCCCGCCACCCGCAGCCGCCGCGCCGACGTCCACGAGGCGGTGGCCAGCGCCAGCGCCAGGTAGAGCGGGGCGAGCACGCCGGTGCGCAGCACCAGGCCCAGGACGAGCCCCACCGCGAGGAGCTGCACCAGCGCGCGGCCGACGGCGACGAGGACCGCGCGCTCCTGGCGCAGCCCGCCGAGGCGGCCCGCGCCGACGGCGAGGGCCACGAGCAGCAGCACGGCCGCACCCAGGGCCACCGGGCCGCTCACGAGGTCGCCCGCGCGCGGGCGGGGTGCGGCGGGTGCGGCGGGGGCGGCGGGGACGGCGTCGTCAGCGTCAGCCCCGGTCGAGCCGGGCGCGCAGCCCGCTGCGGACGGCGGGCCACTCGGCCTCGACGATCGAGAAGACGACGGTGTCGCGGTAGCTGCCGTCGTGCCAGAGCTGGTGGTTGCGCAGCACCCCGTCCTGCTTGGCGCCCAGGCGCGCGATGGCCGCGCGCGACTGGTGGTTGTGCCAGTGGGTGCGCAGCTCCACGGCGATGCAGCCGAGGTCCTCGAAGGCGCGGGTGAGCAGCAGCAGCTTGGCCTCGGCGTTCACCCCGGTGCGCTGGGCGGAGGGGGCCAGGAACGTCGAGCCGATCTCCAGCCGGCGGTTGGCGGGGTCGAGGTTCATGTACGTCGTCACCCCGCACACGGCGCCGGTGTCCAGGCGGCGCACGGCCCACGGCGCCATCTGCCCGGCGGCCTGCAGGGCCAGGCGGCGCTCCACCTCCGCGGCCACGCCCTCGGGGGCCGGGATGCGCGTGCACCAGGTGCGGTGCAGGTCGCCGTCGGCGACGACGGCGCGCAACCCCTCCGCGTGCCCGGGCGCCAGCGGTTCGAGGGCGACGCGCCGCCCGGTCAGCGGGACGGGGGTGGAGAAGGCGTTCACACCCCCGACCCTACTGACGCCGCTCCGCGCGTCCGGCGGGTCGCCGGCGGGCGGGTCACTTCATCCAGCGGCGCGACTTCTTGCGGTTCGCGGCGTCCCAGGCGGACTCCAGGTCGTGGAAGGCGACCGCGGAGCGCACCTCCTCCAGGGCGTGCAGGCGGCCGAGGACGAAGGCCCCCGTGCCGGCGCTCTCGACGAGGCCGGCCAGGACCTCGCGGGCGACGACGGTCCCGGCGTGCTCGTCGAGGACGTCGAGGAGGTCCTTGACCGCGTCGGCGTAGTCCTCGGCGGCCTCCCCCACGCGCGGGGCGAGGACACCGGCGGCGTCGCGCGCCGCGGCGGCGGCGGAGCGCAGCCGCTGCAGGCGGGCCAGGTCGCCGGCGTCCCCGGCGGTGTCGGCGTCGGGGTCCACGTCGCGGTAGGCGTCGCGGACGGCGCGGTGCGCGTCGGCCACCGCGGGCAGCAGGACCTTGCGGGCCTCGCGGCGGGCGGCCTTGGTGGTGGGCGGCCCGGCGACGAACGCCTCCAGGGCGGCGACGAGGTCGCGGTAGCGCTGGGAGTCCAGCGCGGCGAGGACGTCGGCGTGGGCGGCGGCGGAGCGCTCGGCGAGGGCGGTGCGCACGAGCTCCGCGACGACGGCGGGGTCGCCGGTGCCGCTGCCGGCGACGTGCCCGGCGGCCTCCTCGTCGAGGTCCTCCAGCAGCTGCTCGCCGACGGCGTCGAGGGTGCGGGCGGTGGCGGTGACGCCCTCGATCCAGGCGAGCTCGGCGACGAGCGCGTCGGCCCCGCCCGCGGCGAACACGGGGGCGCAGGTGGTCAGGACGTTGCGCAGGCGGCGCGCGGCGGCGCCCAGCGAGCGGACGGCGCCGGGGGCGTCGATGCGGGCCAGCGGGTCCTGGCTGAGCATCCAGCCGACGTCCTGGGCCAGGCGGCCGAGCACGAGCGCACCGGCGGAGTCGTCGGCGGAGAGGGCGTCCAGGCCCTCGTCGTCGTCGGGGCCGTCGAGGACGGTGCGCAGCTGCGCGCTGCGGTCGGACTCCTCCGCGCCGAGGGCCTCCCAGGCGTCGGTGACGGCGTCGAGCAGGTCGCGGCGGCCGTCGACGACCTCGGCCTGCCACTCCGACCACGTCTGGGCCAGGGAGTCCTCGGGGGTCAGCGGGCGGGCCTGCACCTCGCGGGTGGTCAGGCGCGCCACGACGTGCCCGTCGGGGTCGAGCAGGTCGCGCGCCTGCGCGGTCGTGGTCAGGGACAGCACCGGCCCCAGGGAGCGGCCGCGGGCCGCGGCCCAGGTGAGCCGCTGCAGCGCGGCGGGTGCGGTCCGCACGGCGCGGCCCAGCGCGTGGCGGACCTCGTGGGTGCGCGGCCCGCGGCCGGGGACCTCCAGCACCCAGCCGCGCGGTGCGCCGCCGGTCTGGCGGCGCACCGACACCCCGGCCGCGGCGAGCGCGAGGTCCGCGGTGTCGTAGTGCGTCTCCTCGGTGCGGACCTCGCTGACGGCGCCGACGTCGGCGACACCGGGCAGCTCCCCGCCGCCGGGCGCCGCGTCCGAGGACGGCGCGAGGTAGGTGCGGGTGAGGGCCAGGCGGGGCTGCGGCATGGGCAAGGACTACCACGATCGGGGGGTCCGCCCGGTGGACGGGCAGGCCGGGAGGGGTGGCGCTCCCGCGCAGGCTCCTGCACGGGGTCCTGCGCGGAGCCGGGGGTCCTCGCCGCTCCGGCGACGGCCCCCGGCCCGCGCACCCCGGGCCCGGTCGTCAGCGCCGCCGGCTCACCAGCCCCAGCCGCGGCGGGCGCCCAGCTCGTGCACGGCGCGGTCCAGCGCGGCGGCCACCCGCGCGCGGTCGGTGTCGGCGTGCGACAGGCGCAGCCGGCTGACCACGTCCCGGCCCTCGGTGAGCAGCCCGCCGCGGCGGTCGGCCTCCAGGACCACGTCCACGCCCTGCGGGTCGGCCAGGAAGGTGACCTCCAGCTCGTTCACCTTCCGCACGTGCGCGGGCGGGGCGAACTCCAGCTCCTGGTAGAAGGGCAGGTCCGAACCGCGCACGCGGCCCTTCTCCACGTCGGCGTGCTTGAAGCGCCAGCCCAGCGAGCCGAGCGCCTCGACGACCACCTGCTGCACCGGCAGGGGCGCCACGGTCAGGCCGTCCAGGTCGCCCGGGTCCACCGCGCCGGCGATGACGAGGCGGGTGACCACCCCGACGTGCACGCCGCGCAGGTGCCAGCCGCCGATCGCGGTGATCGGCGTCTGCCAGGGCAGCAGCAGCGAGAACGGCAGTTCGGTGCGCTGCCCGGGCGCGGTGGTGAAACCCGCCCCGACGCGGGCGCTGGCGAAGACGACGTCCTCGCGCCACTCGGAGTCCCCGCTCTCCACCTCCACGCGCGCCTGCAGGGCGACCACGACCTCCTCGACGTCCTGGGGCACCGAGCCGCCGACCACGACGACCCGGCCGCCGACCGGTCCGCCCGGCTGCGCCACGTCGCGCTCCAGCACCGTGTCCACCGACGCCGCGCCCGCGCCGAAGCGCGCCGCGAGGTTCCGCAAGCCCATCTCGTCCTCCGTCCCCGGGCCGCCGGCCGGCCCCCGCCCTGATCGACGGGCGGCGCCGGCGGGGCGTTCCCGGCGACCCCTTGACGCCGGGCACGGAGGAGCTTGTACTTGTCGAAGTCGTTAATCAACAGGAAGCGCAACCACGATGACCGACACGCTCAGCACCACGTTCGCCGCCCTGGCCGACCCCACGCGCCGGGCCCTGCTGGCCCAGCTCGCCCGCGGCGAGGCCACCGTCAACGAACTCGCGGCGCCGCACGCGATGACGCTGCCGGCGGTCTCCCGGCACCTGAAGGTCCTGGAACGGGCCGGGCTGGTGGTGAAGGGCCGGCAGGCGCAGTACCGGCCGTGCCGGCTGGCCGCCGGGCCGCTGCGCGACGTCGACGCCTGGATGGACGACTACCGCCGGTTCTTCGCCGAGCGGTTCGACCGGCTCGCCGAGCACCTCACGACGACGGAGGACAACCCGTGACCAGCACCGACCGCAGCACCGACCGCAGCACCGACCGCAGCACCGACCGCAGCACCGACCGCAGCATCAGCCTCGTCCGCGACTACCCCGTCCCCCCGGAGGCCGTCTTCGCCGCCTGGACCGAACCGGACCAGCTGGGCTGGTTCTCCGGACTGCCTGCGGCGCAGGCCGGGGCGCGCGTCGACCTGCGCCCCGGCGGGACCTGGTGGACCCGGTTGCAGGAGGGACCGGGCGGGCGCACCTACCCGACCGGCGGGCTGTACCGCGAGGTCCAGCGGCCGCACCGCCTCGTCTTCAGCTGGGGCGCGGTCGACGGGTGGCCGGAACTCGACCCGCAGGACCCCGACGCGACGCCGCTGGTGTCGCTGGAGTTCGCCCCGACCGCCGGCGGGACCCGCATGACGGCGACGCTCTCGCTCTCCCCCGGGCTCGACGCCGCGCAGGTCCGCCACTGGTTCGACCTCGGCATCCGCGAGGGCTGGACGACCACCGTCGACCGCATCGCGGACCACCTCGCCGCGCGCTGAGACCGCCGCCGGGGACGGGAGGAGGGGTCTCAGTCCTCGACCCACTCCAGCAGGTCGCCGGGCTGGCACTGCAGCACCCGGCACATGGCCTCCAGGGTGCTGAAGCGGACGGCCTTCGCGCGGCCGTTCTTCAGCACGGCGACGTTCGCGGGGGTGAGCCCGACGCGTTCGGAGAACTCCCCCACGCTCATCTTGCGCCTGGCCAGCTCGACGTCGATGCGCACCACGATCGGCACTCAGATCACCGCGTCCATGTCGGTGCGCAGCGCCGTGGCCTGCCGCAGCAGCGCGCGCATCACGACCACGACGAGCCCGACGACGGCGAGGCCCACGAGCAGCAGGAACAGCAGCAGCAGGTTCCCCGGTCCGCTCGACCTCACCCCCGCGTAGAGGAACACCCCCGCCAGGACGACCCACGCGGCGGCCACCGCCCCCACGACGGCGTCCACCCAGGCCAGGGAGGCCGCGCTGAAGATGCGGTCGGCGCGCACCAGGCCGAGCAACCTCCAGGTGCTCACGAGCACCACCTGGCCGCACAGCACCCAGAACACCGACAGCGCCGTCAGCGGCCACCGCAGGTGCGCGAGCTGCGGGGACTGCTCGGCCATGTGCCGGAACTGGCCGGGCAGCGAGAACACCTGCAGCAGGACGAGGACCGCGAACAGCACCACGAGGGAGGCGCGGAGGAGGGCCACTGCCCAGCGGGAGGGAGACATGCATCGAAGGTCGCTCAATCCCTATCGAATGTCAATAGGTCAGGGTGTGCGGCGAGCGCCGGTCACCGGCAGGTCGATCACCACGTCGACCTCCTCCCCCGGGCGCTCGGCGCGGTCCTGCGCCCGCTCCCCCGCCCGGTCCCCCGCCCGCTCCTTGGCGCGCCTCTTGGCCCGGTACATCGCCTGGTCGGCCGTGCGCAGGACCTCGTCGACGTGCTCACCGGGGCTGGTGGCCCGCGACGGGCTGGTCACGGCCACCCCGATGCTGACGCCGACCCGGACCTCCACCCCCGCCAGCCGCGCGGGCCGGGTCATCACGGCCCGGATCCGCGCGAGGACCGCGCCGAGCGAGCCGGCCGAGACGCCACCGGTGGTGCCGGCGGGCAGGTCCTCGCAGACGACGACGAACTCGTCCCCGCCCAGCCGGGCGACGGTGTCCTCGACGCGGACGGCCGCACCCAGGCGGTGGGCGACCTCGACGAGCAGCAGGTCGCCGACGTGGTGGCCGTGGGTGTCGTTGACCTGCTTGAAGCCGTCCAGGTCCATGAACAGCACCGCCAGCGGTGCCCCGCGCCGCTGGGCGGTGGCCACCGCGTGCGCGAGGCGGTCGACGAGCAGCGCCCGGTTGGGCAGGCCGGTCAGCGGGTCGTGGGTGGCGGCGTGCGCGGCCCGCTGCTGGGCCCGCCGCGCCTGGTCGCGGTCGTGGGCGGCCAGCACGTACCCGCACGCGACCTCGGCCAGCACCTGCGCCGTCTCCAGGTCCTGCGCGTCGAAGGGCCCCGGCAGCGCCCGGAACAGGTCCAGCACCCCCCACACCTCGCCGCGCGCGACGAGCGGGACGCTGGCCACCGCGTGCAGGCCCTGCGCCGCGGCGTGGACGGTGAACTCCGGCCAGCGCTGCAGGTGGGAGCCGAGGTCCTCCTCGACGACGAGCGCGGCGCTGCGGCGGGCGTCCCGGCAGGGGCCGTCCTGCAGCGAGTCCTGCACCAGTTCCGCGGCACGGGCGGCCCCGGTGCTGGCGTGGACCAGCCGCATCCGCTCGCCCGCGCGGTGGGCGACCCCGACACCGTCCACGTCCAGCAGGCGGGCGGCCGCCGACGCCAGCTCGCGGAGCACGTCGGTGACGTCGAAGGGGCCGGCCGCGCAGCGGGCGAAGTCGCGGAACACCTGCACCAGGCGCGCCGCGGTCGCCGCGGCTGCCGCGTCGGGGGGGCCGGGATCCGCCACGACTGCTCCTCCTGCCGAGCGGGGAGGACGGCTGCGCGCCGACGCCCCCGGTGCTGACCACCCGACCACCGGCGAGGAGCAGCCGCTGGAGCGGGTCAGGACATGGTGGCAGCGTCGCGGTCCGGGCGCAGCAGCGGACGGCCGGCGGGCTCGCCGGGGGCGGTGGTCCCACCCGCCCCGCCTGGAGGGCGGGCTCCAGCCGTCCTACGATCGCCGCGTGCGCGCACGAGCGGAGGGCCGTCCGGAGGACCACCACGGAACCCCCCGCTCGCTGCAGCGGCCGCGCTCGCGCAACCGGCTCGTGGACCTGCTGCTCGACGCGGCGTTCAGCTTCACCGGTCCCGCCCAGGTCACCTCCGACGAGGCGCCGCCGCGCGGTCCGCGCACCGAGGAGGAGGCGCGCACGGGGTACGCGCAGTGGGAGCGGGTGACGGTCGGCGGGCACACCTACCTCGTCGAGCGCCCGGCCCCCGCCCCGCAGGCCCCGGGCACCCCGCCGGACGGCCCGCCGGGAACCCCGGCGCAGGGCTGACCCGGCGCCGCCAGCAGGTCCTCCAGGTCCGCCAGCCGCGCCGCGATCGAGGCGCCGTCCAGCGCGCCGGGCAGGATCCGCACCTCCAGGGTGTCCGGGCCCGGGCGCAGCCCGAGCACCCGGGTGACGTTGAGGTCGCAGAACTTCGTCACGGGCGTGCGGGCGGCCGCGGCGCGCAGCGACTCCCAGTCCGGCCACCGGCGAGCGCACAGCTCGACGAGCTCGGCGGGCAGCGGCGCCAGGCGCCGGCAGTGCGGGTTCGTGCCGAACCGCTCGTGCAGCTCGCGCCGCCGGCCGCCGAACGAGCGGACGACGGCGGCGAAGCGCCCGGGGTCCCGGAACGGCGCGGCGTCCAGGTGCACGTGCACGGCCGCCTCCCGCGGCACCGAGAAGCCCAGCGCGCGCGCCGGCGCGAGCAGCGCCTCGAGCACCTCCTCGTGCCCGGCCTCGACGGGCGGGGTGATCACCTCGCAGACCCGCTCGCGCTCGCCCGGCAGCGGTGCGGCCATCGCGATCGTCGCGCCGGCCGCGTCGTCGACCCGGTGCACCGCGCCCAGCTGCTGCACCGGCGTCCCGAACAGCGCGGCGACGGGCCCGAGCACCGACCCGATCCCCGCGGCCGGGTCGGCGTGCCGGGCGACCAGGCGCAGCAGCCGCGCGTCGTCGCTGACGACGCGGTACCAGCCCGGCCGCGGGCGGGCGCGGGCGTCGAGGTCGGCGACGACGCTGGTGTCGTCCACCAGCGAGCACACCGGCTCCCCGGCCGCGTCGAGCACCCGGAAACCCGGGGTCAGGTGCCAGAACGCGTCCACCCCCGGCACCGCGGAACCCTCCGTGTCGACGTGGAAGAAGGGGCGCACCGAACCGCCGCGGCGGCGGGCGAGGTCCTCGGCGAGGTCGCGGCGGCTCGCGCCCGGCGGCGCGAGCAGCTCCACCTCGAACCCGGCCCGCAGCCGCGGCGCGCTCACGAGACCTGCGGACGGCTCCCCCACGCCGTTGCAGACGCCGGCGCGGGGCGGAAGGTTGCCCGCGCCCACTCCTCGATCGTCGTCGGGGACGAGGTGGCCGGTCCGCGCCCGGCCCGCGAGCGGACGGTCCCGGCCGAGAACGCGGCGTGCATGCGCAGCTGCAGGTCCACCACGTCCGCGGGCAGGCCCGCGGCGGTGAGCCCCGCGCGCACCTGCTCCTGCGGCAGCCGCACGTAGCGCAGGCCCGGCACGCCCAGGGCCGGGCCGAGCGCGGCGACGGCCTGCGCGACGGTGAGGTCGCGCGGTCCGAGGACCTCGCGCACCCCCGCGCGCGCCGGCCCCAGCAGCTCGGCGGCGGCGGCGTCGGCGACGTCGGCCGTGGCGACCATCGGCAGGGCGACGTCGGGATCGATCGAGTCCTCGTGCACGCCCCGCTCGCGCATCGCCGGGACGGCGGGCAGGAACGCTTCGAAGAACATGCCCGGCCGCAGCAGCAGCACGTCCGCGTCGAGGGCGGCCAGCCGCTGCTCCTGCGCGCGCAGGCTCAGCAGGAACCCCGTGTCCTGCTCGACGTCCACGCCCAGCGAGCTGAGGGCGACCACGCGCGGCACCCGCGCCGCGCGCAGGGCGGCGGCGACCGCCTCGCCCAGCCGCCGCTGCTGCTCCAGGTAGCCGGGGGCGGTGGCCTCGAACGGCGAGAGCACGTACGCGGCGTCCGCGCCGGCGAAGGCCGCCGCCAGCGCGGCGGCGTCGGTCGCGTCGGCGACCACGTGCTCGGCGCCCGGCACCGCGGTCCGCAGCCGCGCGGCGTCGCGGCCGACGGCGCGCACCGCCTCGCCGGCGTCCAGCAGCGTGCGCGCGACGCGGCGCCCGGTGTTCCCGGTGGCTCCCAGGACGGTGATCATCGGTTCCTCCTCGGTCGGGGGTGCTGGCCCTCCCAGCGCTCCCACCGTCGCGGGCGCCGCGCGCGCGGGGAACGACCGCGCGTCCGGCGGGGCTGCCCGATCGTCCAGCGCCCTGGACGGCGGGCGCCCGCGCCGCCGAGACTCCCGGGGTGAGCGCACCAGCGGGCACGAGCGCCCCGCAGCCGCCGTGGGCGGCCGCCGACCCCGTCGGGGACGCGCTGCACGGGCTGCGGATGACCGGTGTCTACTACTGCCGCTCCGAGCTCAGCGCCCCGTGGGGGTTCTCGCTGCCGGCGGTGCCGGACTGCCTGTGGTTCCACGCCGTCACCGCGGGCCGCTGCGTGCTCGAGGCCGGCGGCACCCGCGCCGAGCTGGTCCCCGGCGACCTCGTCCTCGTCCCGCGCGGGGACGGGCACGACCTGGGCGCGGAGGTCACCGGCGCCCGCCCGTCCGTGCTCACCCTCGCCCACGAGAGCACCGACGGCCACCACGCCGTGCTGCGCGCCGGCGGTGGCGGCGCGAGGACGACGATGGTCTGCGGCGCGGTGCGCTTCGACCACCCGGCCGCCCGGACGCTGCTGGACCTGCTGCCCGCGCTCCTGCACGTGCCGGCGGCCGCGGCCGGCAGCGGCGTCGCCGACGTGCTGCGGCTGCTGGCGGCGGAGGTGGAGCAGGTGCGCCCGGCCGGCGAGGCGGTCCTCACCCGCCTCGCCGACGTGCTCGTCGTGCAGGCCGTGCGGCACTGGCTGGACACGGCACCGGCCGCGCGGGAGGGCTGGCTCGGGGCGCTGGTGGACCCCGTCGTCGGGCCGGCGCTGGCGCTGGTGCACCGCGACCCGGCGCGGGAGTGGACGGTCGCCTCGCTGGCGGCGGCGGCGTGCGTCTCCCGCAGCGCCTTCGCGGCGCGCTTCACCGCCGTGGCCGGCGAGCCGGTCATGCAGCACGTGACGCGCTGGCGCATGCACGTGGCGCTGGAGCGGCTGCGCTCGCCGGAGGCGACGGTCTCCTCCGTCGCCCGCCAGCTCGGGTACCGCTCCGAGGCGGCGTTCAGCCGGGCGTTCACGCGGGTCGTCGGCCAGCCGCCGGGGCGGGCCGCGCTGGCGCTGCGCCGCCCCCCCCCCCCGCGCTGAGGCCGCCCCGCCGGGGGTGGACCGCAGGGGTGGACCGGCGGGATGGACCGGCGGGACGCGCGGTGCCATCGTGGGAGGGGTCCGTCCGGCCGAGCCGCGGGAGGCCCTCGTGAGCACCACCCAGGTCGACACCGAGGACCAGCCCGCGCTGCGCCGGGTCATCGGCCCGAAGCTGCTGCTGCTGTTCATCGTCGGGGACATCCTCGGCACGGGCGTCTACGCCCTCACCGGCCAGGTCGCGGGCGAGGTGGGCGGCGCGGCGTGGCTGCCGTTCCTCGTGGCGTTCGCGGTCGCCACCGTCACCGCGTTCTCCTACCTGGAGCTGGTGACGAAGTACCCGCAGGCGGCGGGCGCGGCGCTGTACGTCCACAAGGCGTTCGGCCTGCAGTTCCTGACGTTCCTCGTCTGCTTCGTCGTGATGTCCTCGGGCATCACCTCCGCCTCGGCCGCGTCCCGGGCCTTCGCCGCCAACCTCGTCGCGGGTTTCGGCCTCGACCTCGGCAACGTGGGGATCATGGCGATCGCGCTGGGGTTCATGGCGCTGGTGATGGCGGTGAACCTGCGCGGGGTCAGCGAGTGCGTCGTGCTGAACGTCGTCCTGACGCTCGTGGAGCTGACCGGGTTGCTGACGGTGGTCCTGCTGGGGTTCTGGGCGATGGCCGGCGGGGAGGCGGACTTCTCCCGGGTGGTCGCCTTCGACACCCCGGAGGACAAGGGCGTCCTGCTCGCGGTGAGCACGGCGACGTCGCTGGCGTTCTTCGCGATGGTCGGCTTCGAGGACTCCGTCAACATGGCGGAGGAGACCGAGGACCCCAGCCGCATCTTCCCGCGCACCCTGCTGACCGGGCTGGGGCTGACCGCCGTCGTCTACGTGCTCGTCTCGATCTGCGCGGTCGCGGTCGTGCCGGTGGGGGTGCTGGCCGAGAGCGAGACCCCGCTGGTGGAGGTCGCGCAGACCGCCGCCCCGGGCTTCCCGATGTCGGACCTGCTGCCGTTCATCTCGATGTTCGCGGTCGCGAACTCGGCGCTCATCAACATGATGATGGCCAGCCGGCTGGTCTACGGCATGAGCCGGCAGCGGGTCCTGCCCTCGTTCCTGTCCGCCGTCCACCCGTTCCGGCGGACCCCGTGGATCTCGATCCTGCTGACGACGGCCATCGCGGGGGCGCTCATCGTCTACGTGTCGCTGTCCCCGGGGTCTCCGGTCGTGGCGGTCCTGGGCGGCACGACGTCGCTGCTGCTGCTCACGGTGTTCTGCGTCGTCAACGTCTCGGTGCTCGTGCTGCGCCGCGACCGCGTCGGGCACCGGCACTTCTCCGCCGGCCGGGTCCTGCCGGTGCTCGGGGCCCTCTCCTGCGCCTACCTCGTCCTGCCGTGGACCTCGGGCCGCGATCCGGAGCAGTACCGCATCGCCGGGGTCCTCGTCGCCCTCGGCGTGCTGCTGTGGGCGCTGAACGCGGTGGTGACCCGGCGCGCCCGCTCCGGCCGGTAGCCGCGGGCGGGTCGTCGGCCGCTCAGAGCGGCAGCGCGTGCCGCAGGACCCCGTGGCCGGCGGCCCGGCCGGACAGGATCCGGCAGAACTCGACCGCGTCGACCTCGACGGGCTCGCCGCCGCCGCGGGCGGTGTACCGGCCACCGGCCGGCCCGCCCAGGTGCAGGGTGAAGGGTTCGTCGTGCAGGCGCGCCCACTCGGCGACGATGCCGGCCACGATGCGCCCGTCGTGCTCGGCGGTGACCACGAGCGGGCGGTCGACGGCGCGGGCCAGGTCGACGCGGTGCATCCACGTGTCGCGCGTGAAACCCGTGTCGAAGAGGTAGTCCAGCCGCTGCCGGCCGATCCGGGTCCCCATCGCCTCCCCGAGGTCGACGACGCGCAGCGCGCGCACGGGGGCGGGCAGCCGGCGCCGGGCGCGCAGGGCCGCGGCCGACGTCGACCGCCACCGCTCGGCGGCGTCGTCGACCCCCACTGCGGCGGTGCGGCGGATCTGCGCCTCGTTGAGCGTGTCGACCCAGTGGGTGGCGGCCACCTGCGCGCGCAACCGCCGGGCGAGCAGCACCTGCCGCACGAGCTCGACGGGCGAGGCCTGCGCGGCCGCGGACCCGATGAGGTGCTGGACGAGCTCCCGGACCCTCCACCGCGTGCAGTCGGTGGGACGGGTCCAGTCGTCGGGGGTCAGGGTGCGCAGCAGGGCGAGCAACCGCTCGTCCTCGACGCGGGCGAGGTCCATCGCCTCCTCGTGCCCGATCGCCGGGACGTCCAGCGCCTGCACGACTGCGGTCGGTGTGGTCATGGTCTCCCTCTCGTCTCCCGGTCCAGCAGGAACGTGCCCACGAGCCGCTCGAGGTGGCGCGTCCAGCGGTCGCCGCCCGGGTCGTTGGCGATCTGCTGCACGCCCAGCCCGGCGACGAGGGCGGTGTAGACGTCGATGTCGGCGGGGTCCTCGACCCCGGCGGCGTGCAGCAGCGCCACCACCTGCCCGAGGAAGCGCTCGGCCAGGGCGTAGGAGCCCGCCGAGGGCGCGAAGCCGGGGATGGTGCGCTGGAACAGCAGCTGCTGGCGGGCGGGGTCGGCGACGGCGAACTCGAGCACCGACCGCGACACGGCGAGCAGCACCCGGCGCGGGTCGCCGTCCCGCGGGACGGTGGCGACGTGGTCGAGCAGCTCGCGGTAGGCCTGCGCGAACATCGCGTCGTACAGACCGGCCTTGGAGTCCACGTAGGAGTACAGCGACGGCTGGCGGATGCCCACCCGCCGGGCCACCTCGTGCAGGGTCACGGCCGTCAGGCCCTGCTCCCGCGCGATCTGCCACGCGGCGGCGAGGACCTGCTCCAGCCGCTCCCTGCGCCGGGCGTCCCGGGCGCTCACCACCTGGGTCATGACCACCTCTCGACACCGGAAACCTATCAGCGATAGGTTCTACGTGTCCAGTCGTCACCGCCGACCACTGCACCCGCAGCGCGACCTCGCAGACAGGAGCCGACATGCCCGCGTTCGCAGGGATCGACCACGTCAGCCTCACCGTCACCGACCTCGACCGGAGCCAGGGCTTCTACGCCGCGGTCCTCGGCTTCACGCCCGTGCTGGACTTCGGGCACGGACGGGTGTGCCTGCACAAGCGGACCGGCTTCACCCTCGGGCTGATGCGCCCGCCCGACGGCAGCGGGCAGCGCTTCAGCGAGCTCGTCACCGGGCTGGACCACCTGGGGCTCGCGGCCTCCTCCCGCGACGAGCTCGTGGAGTGGGAGCAGCGGCTGCGCGAGCACGGCGTCCCGCACACGCCGGTCCAGGACATGCCCCTCGGCCACCACCTGAACCTGCGCGACCCGGACGGCATCGCCCTGGAGCTCTACGCCCCGGCCGGGCACTACGCGGCGGCGCTGCGGGAGCTGCGGTCGCGGGACGTCTCCGACGAGGAGCTGCTCGCCATGGCCGCGCAGTTCCTCGGCGGGGAGCCGGCAGCGGCGGCGGCGGTGACGGCGGCGGCGCGGCACCAGCACGCCGCACCGGGCCCGTCCTGACTCCGCACGCGGCGCAGCTCGCCACGACGTCGGCGTCGTGGCGAGCTCACCGCGTCGCAGGAACCGCTCAGCCGGCTCCCCCGGCCGCGGTCCGCTCCCGCGCCCAGGTGGCGATGACCTCGATGCTGCGGCCGGCGCCGGGGTGCTCGGGCTCGTTGAGGTGGCCGTGCCGCGTCCCGGGCTCGGTGTGCACCTGCACCGGCACGCCCGCCGCGCGCAGGGTGCCGGCGAACGCCTCCCCCGACGGCCGCAGGCCGTCGACCTCGCTGAGCAGCACGAGCGTCGGCGGCAGCTCGCGCAGCTCCTCGGGGCCGGCCAGGCCGGGGACGGCCGCCACGGGCGGCTCCTGCAGGTGCTGCACCCCCAGCAGGTGGCCGTAGATGCTGCGCACCACGTCGGCTCCGAAGCGCTGCTCCGGCGGCAGCTGCGCCAGCGCGTGCGCGAGCTCCGGGGACGGCGCGGGGCCGTCCAGGTGCAGCGTCGGGTAGACGAGCAGCAGACCCGCCGGCACGGGCAGCGGCCGGTCGCCGGCGAGCACCCGCAGCACCGCGCCCGTGGCGAGGTTGGCGCCCGCGCTGGCACCGCCGAGGACGGTGCTCCCTCCCGCCCACGGGCGGTCGGCGCCGGTGGTCCAGGCCCAGGCCGCGAGCACGTCGTCGGAGGGCACGGGCCAGCGCACCGGCCAGCGCGCGGCCGTGCCCTCGGTGGCGAGCCGGTAGTCCACCGTGACCACGGTGGAACCGGTGCGCTCCACCAGGCGCCGGGCGACCCAGTCCGCCTCCGGCATGTCGAGGTCGCCGTGGACGAAGCCTCCGCCGTGGCACCACAGCAGTGCCCCGGCCCCGGAGCCGCGGTGGACGCGCAGCGGGACCTCGCCGTGCGGGCCGGGGACGAGCAGGCGCTCGGGCGCCGGTGCGCCCGGCAGGTCGTCGGCGGGGGCGGTGCTGGTGGTCATCGGCCTTCCTCCACGGTGCTCGCGGCGGGCGGTCCCGGTCAGGGGCCCGCCCGCCAGGGTGTCAGCGACGTCAGCCGACCGCTTCCCCGGCGGCCTGCTGCGCGAGCAGGCGCGGCGGCACGACGGCCTCGCGCGGAGCGGTCGGGGTGAAGGCGAAGCGGTCCACGCCCAGCCCGCGCAGGACCGCCCGCTCCACCGGGGAGGACTGCGAGGCGTCGGCGCGGTCGAAGTCCATGGGCTCGCGCAGGGCGATCGGCGGGTTGGTGATGAGGCGCTGGGCGCGCAGCACGTTCTGGGAGGTGGCGTGCAGCATGAACGGGTGCATGAGCACCACGTCGCCCTGCTTGCCGGTGAGCTCCTCGAACTGCCGGCACTGCTCGACGAGGCGGGTCTGCTGCAGCTCGTCGGGCAGGACGCCCTCGGGCCGCTCGGCCAGGAACCGGGCGACGACGCCGACGGAGTCGGTGGCCACGAAGGTGCCGCCGCCCCGGGAGACCACGTCGGTCCACAGGACGATCGTCAGCAGCCCCTGCTCGGGGGAGTCCAGGAAGTGGCGGAAGAAGTCGCCGTCCTTGTGCCAGCCGCCGACCTTCGCCGACGGCTCCTCGAAGGGGCGGTCGGCGCCCACCCCGAGGTTGGCGATGATCCCGTCGCTCCACTCCCAGGGCTCCTGGATGCGCTCGCGCCCGCCCAGCAGCTGGCAGGCGGCGGCGAAGGCGGTCGGGGCGAACTGCTCGGCGTCCACGTGGGTCTGGGAGGACAGGTGCACCCGGGGGCGGTCCCAGGTGCCGGGGTCGTCGCGGTCGACGCCCAGGCGCTGCCAGGAGCGCTCGACGATCGGGGCGGCCTGCTCGGCGTCGAAGCAGTGCTCCAGGACGACGTAGCCCTTCTCCAGGAAGTGCTCGACCTGGGCCTCGGTCAGGGGGGCGGTGGTGCTGGTGTCCACGGGCTTCCTCACGATCACGAAGGGGGTGGGTGGCTCTCAGCCCTTGAAGGCGCCGTCCATGATGCCGGAGACCATCTGCTTGCCGAAGAAGGCGAACAGCACCAGCAGCGGGATGGTGACCAGGAACGAACCGGCCATGGCCAGGCCGAGGTCGACGGAGATGTTGGACTGCAGGGCCTTGATGGCGATCTGCGCGGTGTACATGTCAGGGGACTTCAGGACGATGAACGGCCAGAGGAAGTCGTTCCAGGCGTTCACGAAGCCGAGCAGGCCGAGCACGGCGGCCGCCGGGCGGACGACGGGGAAGGCGATGCGGGCGAAGATCTGCCAGGAGTTCGCCCCGTCCATGCGCGCCGCCTGCAGCAGCTCGTCGCTGATGGTGGCGCTGATGTGCTGGCGCATCCAGAAGATGCCGAACGCGCTGACCAGGCCGGGGACGATGAGCGCCTGCAGGGTGTCCACCCACCCGAGGTTGGAGATGACCATGTACTGCGGGATGACGGCCAGCTGCGCCGGCACCGTCATGGTCAGCACGAGGATGAGGAACAGCACGTCCCGGCCGCGGAAGGTCATCTTCGCGAAGGCGAAGCCCGCCAGCGAGCACAGGAACGCCTGCCCCACGGCGATCAGGGCCGCGACGATGAAGCTGTTGACCAGCGAGCGGACGAACGGCACCGTCTCGAAGACCAGCCGCAGCAGGTCCAGGAAGTTGCCGCCGGGGACGACGCGCGGCGGCAGCTGGGTGGCCGCCTCGGAGCCGACGGAGGAGACGACGAACATCCAGTAGACGGGGAAGATGCACGCCGCCGCCGCCAGGGCCAGGACGAGGTAGGTGTACCAGCGCACCCGGACGATGCCCCGCCGGCGGCGGGTCCTGCCGGTGCTCGGCCGCAGGTCCCCCTGCTGCCGGGGGTCGGTGGTGGTCGCCATGTCAGCCCTTCCTCCCCAGCCGGCTCGAGAGCAGGAAGTTGACGAACGCCACGACGACGATGATGGCGAACAGCGCGACGCCGACGGCCGAGCCGTAGCCGAACTTGAACGACCCGAAGCCCTGCTCGAAGAGGAAGAGGGAGAGGGTCTGGCACTGGCGCGCCGTGCCGCAGGTGAGGGTGCCGTTGGACAGCAGCAGCGGCTCGGTGAAGATCTGCAGGCCGCCGATGGTGGACATGATGACGGTGAAGACGATCACCGGGCGCAGCGACGGCAGGGTGATGTGGAAGAACTGCTTGACCGGGCCGGCCCCGTCCACCGCGGCCGCCTCGTACAGGTCGCGGGGGACGGCCTGCAGCGAGGCCAGGTAGAGCAGCGTGTTGTAGCCGAACCAGCGCCAGATCACCATGGCCGAGATGAGCACGTGGCTGCCGACGGCGCTGGACATGAAGTCGATGTGCTCGAAGCCGAGCAGCTCCAGGAACCAGTTCAGCAGGCCGTAGTCGCGGTTGAAGAGCTGGGCGAAGACGATCGCCGTCGCCGCGACCGAGGTGATGTACGGCAGCAGCATGGCCATGCGGAAGAAGTTGGCCAGGCGCAGGAAGGCGTTGTTGAGGACCTGCGCCAGGACCAGCGCGATGAGCAGCTGGGGGACGGTCGAGATGATCCAGATGCTGAAGGTGTTGCGCAGCGCGTTCCAGAAGCGCGGGTCCTCGCCGAGCGCGCGGAAGTTCTCCAGCCCGACGAACGTCTTGTCGCCGATCGGGTTCCAGTCGAACAGCGCGACGTAGAAGGTGAACAGCAGCGGGAACAGCCCGAAGACGAGGAACAGGACGTAGAAGGGCGCCACGTACCCGTAGGGCGCCAGCCGCTCCCAGCGCTTCTCCACCGGCCGGGTCGCGGTGGCCGGTTTGACCGGCCGCAGCGTGCCGGGGGTCAGGGTGGCGCTCATCAGGCGCCGATCGCCGTCTTGATGTTCTTGGTGGCGGTGTCCCACGCGGCATCGGCGGGTGCGCCGTCGCCCTCGACGCCGTTGAGGGCGTTGAGCAGCTCGGTGCTGATCTCGGTGTTGTACTCGCCGTTGACGAAGGGCTTCAGGCCCAGCACGGCCTGGGTGAAGATCTTGCCCGTGGGGGCGCCGCTGAAGAAGGGGTCGGTGTGGTTCACCAGCTCCGGCTTGTCGTAGTTGACCGGGGTGGTGGGCAGCGAACCCGCGTCGATGAAGTGCTGGAGCTGCTGCTCGGGGGACTGCATCGTGGTGATGTACTTCCACGCCGCCTGCGGGTTGGCCGCGCGCGCCGGGATCGCCAGGTAGCTGCCGCCCCAGTTGCCGCTGCCGCCGGGGATCACGGCGATGTCCCACTTGCCCTCGGTGGCGGGCGCCGCGGAGCGGATCGAGCCGAGCATCCACGAGGGTGCGGCCACGGCGGCGAACGCCCCCTTGGCCATGCCGGCGTTCCAGCCGTCGGTGAAGCTCTCCAGCTTCGCGGTGATGCCGGCGGCGATGGCCTGCAGCCCCAGGTCGAAGGACTCGCGGACGATGGGGTTGGTGTCGTAGACCACGTCGCCGTCGGCGGAGTAGTACTGCTCCTCGCCCTGGGAGACGGCCTGCAGGAAGACGGTCGTGGCGGCGTTGTCGATGAAGGCGTTGCCGGTCGCCTGGGTGTAGCGCTGGCCGGTGGCGATGAAGTCCTCCCA
Organism: Kineococcus aridisoli; assembly: GCF_050871885.1. NCBI lineage: Bacteria > Bacillati > Actinomycetota > Actinomycetes > Kineosporiales > Kineosporiaceae > Kineococcus > Kineococcus aridisoli. The sequence continues at coordinate 35,613 of NZ_JBJLSF010000038.1, forward strand.
CGTCGGCCACAGCGCGCTGACCTCGTCGCGGTTGGTGGGCAGACCGGCGGCGGCCATGAGGTCGGTGCGGTAGGCCACGCCCATGCCGCCGACGTCGGTGGGGATGCCGATGATCTCGCCGGACTTCGCGGTGGCCTGCGCCATCACCCAGTCCACGTAGTCGTCCTGGATGTCGTCGGCGCCCAGCGTGGTCAGGTCGACGAAGTTGCCGGGGTTCTTCATGAACTTGGGCAGGTCACCGGCCTGGATGAGCACCAGGTCGGGCACCTTGCCGCCGGCCAGGGCGGTGGTCAGCCCCTGCGCGGTCTCCTGCGCGTTGCCGACCTCGGTGAGCTTGACGGTGACGTCGGGCGCGAGCTGCTTGTACTCCTCGACGGAGTCCTTCTGGTTGATGCCGGTGAAGGACCAGAACTCGAAGGTGTTCGGGTCGCTGGAACCGCTGGAGCCGCCCGAGGAGCAGGCCGAGGCGGTCAGGGCGGTCCCTCCGGCGAGGGCAGACAGGGCCAGTGCGCGGCGGCGGGACAGCGGCGTCGACAGCAGCGTGGACGCGGCGGACTGCGGGGCCGAGAGCTTGTTCTTCACGGAGGTCCCCTCCCTTGGGGAGTCGTGGTGGACGCGCCGGCCGGGAGCCGGTGCGCTGGTGCGCTGGTGGACGTGCTGGGACGTCAGGCGGTGGGGAAGCTCACCGTGGCGAAGCTGTGCGCGGGCAGCGTCACCCGCAGCGTGCCGCCGTCCAGGTGGACGTCCTGGAGGTCGCGGACGTGCACCGGGGTGCTGGAGGCGGTGTTGTGGTCGGTGATCTCCCCGGCCGTCAGCAGCCGGCCGACCGGGGTGCCGGCGCTGACGCCGCGGACGTCGACCTCGACCTCGAGCGGGCGCTCGGCGTCCAGGTTGGTCAGCGACACCAGGACCCGGCCGTCCTTGGTGCTGGCCGAGGCGGAGAACAGCTCGAGGTCCTCGTCCCCGACGCGGCGGGTCGGCACGCCCCCGCGCACGGCCAGCGGCAGCGAGGCCGCGTCGTGGTGGCCCTTGTTCATCGCGAACACGTGGTAGCTGGGGGTGAGGACGAGGTTCTCGCCGTCGGTGAGCAGCATGGCCTGCAGGACGTTGACCGTCTGGGCGATGTTCGCCATGACCAGGCGGTCGGCGTGGCGGTGGAAGGCGTCGAAGTGGACACCGGCCACCAGCGCGTCGCGCATCGTGTTCTGCTGGAAGAGGAACCCTGGGTTGGTGCCGGGCTCGACGTCGAACCAGGTGCCCCACTCGTCGAGCACCAGACCGACCTCCTTGCGGGGGTCGTAGGCGTCCATGACGGCGGCGTGCCCGGCGATGATCTGCTCGATGCGGGCGGCCTCGGCCATGGTGCGGTAGTACTCGTCGACGTCGAAGTCGGTCGCGGACCCCTTGTTCTCCCAGGTGGGGCCGACGATCGTGTAGTGGTGGAAGGAGATCGCCTGGTAGGTGTTCTTCCCGTGCCCGGTGACCGCGCCGGCGCCCAGGTAGCGGCCGAGGTTCTGCATGAGGACCTCGGTCCAGCGGTAGTCGGCGTCGGCGGCACCGGCGGCGATCCGGTACAGGTGGTTGTCGCCGTGGTCGAGGCTGTAGGTGCCGAACTGGCGGGCCAGTTCCGCGTAGGCCCCCGAGCTCATGCCGCCGCCGCAGCCCCAGGGCTCGTTGCCCAGGCCCCAGAACGGCACCTTCCACGGCTCCTCGCGGCCGTGGCTGCGGCGCAGCCTGGCCATCGGGGAGTCGTCGGCGCGGGTGAGGTACTCGATCCACTCGGCGGCCTCGCGCACCGTGCCGCTGCCGACGTTGGCCGAGACGTACGCGTCCGCCCCGAGCAGCTCGCACAGCGCCATGAACTCGTGGGTGCCGAAGGAGTTGTCCTCCACGACGTCGCCCCAGTGGGAGTTGACCATGGTGGGGCGCTCCTCGCGGGGGCCCACGCCGTCGCGCCAGTGGTAGGTGTCGGCGAAGCAGCCGCCGGGCCAGCGCAGGTTGGGGATGTCCAGGGCGCGCAGGGCCTCGACCACGTCCAGGCGGAGGCCGCCCTCGTGGGGGACCGGCGAGTCCTCCCCCACCCAGAAGCCTCCGTAGATGCAGCGGCCCAGGTGCTCGGCGAAGTGCCCGTACAGGTGGCGGCTGATGCGCGGTCCGGGCAGGTCGGCGTCCAGGACGGCCTGCACCCGCAGGGCCGTGCCGGTCGTGGCGGTCGCCGCCGGCGCCCGTTCGTCGTCGAGAAGCACGGGGTCCTCCGTGGGGTCGGTGGTGGGACGCCACCGGCGCGGTGCAGCCGTGCGCCGCGGCGGTGGTCCAAGCTCTCGGGCCGGGCCGGCGCTGCGGCCCACCACCTTCGGGGAGCCGCCGCCTGCCTGGCGTGTATCGATATAGTGAGGTGCTGCCCGGGTCGTGTCAAGGACTCCGGCGCGAGGGCGGCGGTACCTTCTGCTGTGCGGGCACCGCGCGCCCACCGGCGCACCGCACGCCCACCGACGCACACCGCACCGCCACGCCCCGGCGCCGACCGGCGCGTGCCGCAGCACGAGGGAGGACCCGCGATGGTCACCATGCGCGACGTGGCGGCGGAAGCCGGGGTCTCCCCCATGACGGTCTCCAACGCCCTCACCGGACGGCGCCCGGTGAGCGAGCGCACCCGGCAGCTGGTGATGGAGACCGTCGAGCGCCTCGGCTACCAGGTCAACGTGGCCGCGCGCAGCCTGCGCCAGGGGCGGACCGGTGTCGTCGGCATCGCGGTGCCGACCCTGGACAGCCACTACTACAGCCGGCTCAGCCACGGGCTCGTGCAGGCCTTCTCCCGGGCGGGGCTGGCGACCGTGGTCGAGGAGACGCACGCCAGCCGCGAGGGCGAGCTGGCCGCCTTCCGCGACTCCCGGCTCAACGCCTACGACGGCCTGGTCATCGCGGCGCTGGGCCTGAGCGAGCGGGAGATCAACGCCCTCAGCCGCGAGGTGCCGGTCGTCGTGCTGGGCGAGCAGGAGCTGCACCAGACCGTCGACCACGTGAGCATGCCGAACGTCGAGGGGGCCGAGGCCGCCACCCGGCTGCTCGTCGAGCGCGGCTGCCGGCGCCCGGCGATCGTCGGCGCCCCGGCGCTGGAGGACCCGGCGCAGGAGCTGCTGCCGGAGGGCGGGGCCGCCTTCACGCTGCGCGCGCAGGGCTTCCTGCGCGTGGTGCGGGAGAACGGCCTGAGCGCTGTCGGCGTGCACAGCGGCGTCACCCAGGCCGCCGGTGCGCGCTGCGCGCAGGAGCTGCTGGCGCTGCCCGAGCTGCCCGACGGCGTCTTCTGCGTCACCGACACGCTGGCCTTCGGCCTCGTGCGCGGGCTGGCCGACCACGGCGTGCGGGTGCCCGACGATGTCCTCGTCGTCGGTTTCGACGACGTCGAGGACGCCAGGTTCCGCATCCCGTCGCTGTCCTCGATCGCCCCCGACCACGACGAGATCGTCGAGCAGACCGTGCGGCTGCTGGGCCGTCGCATCGCCGAGCCGGAGGCCTCGCCGCGGGACGTCACCGTCGGGTTCCGCGTCGTCGAGCGCGAGTCGACGACGCGGCCGGTGCGCTGAGCGCCGCGCGGCGCCGGCTGCGGCGTCCACCAGCCGGCTGCGGCGCGTACCCGGGGAGCGGGGAGCGCACCCGGCCAACCGGGCGCAGTCAGGAGGCCGTCTCCGGTGAGTGCCCAGCGACTGGTCCCACCGTGACGTGCGGGGCCTCTCCGCTCGTCGCGGCCTGGACGCACGGCCGAGGACGCGCTGCCCGAGCGGGTCGTCGAGCTGGTACCAGGCGGGCTGTGGCAGCGGGTGCAGCCGCTGCTGCACCGCGTGCTGGAGGAGCTGCGCGCGGCTGGGAAGCCGGACCTGGGGACGGCGGTGGTGGACGGCTCGCACGTGCGGGTCCTCGAAGGGGGGCTCACGCCGGCCCTCCACCGGCGAGCCGCTCCCGCAACGGCTCCCAGCGCCACCTGCTCACCGACGGGGGTGGCGTTCCGCTCGTCGTGGCGCTGACCGGCGGCAACTGCCACGACACGGCTCAGCTGGTGCCCCTCGTCGACGCCTTCCCCGCCACCCGAGGAACGCGGGTCGTCCTCGACCGGAGCCGCGTCACCTGTTCGCCGACCGCGGCTACGACGACGGCGCCCACCGACGCGCCCCGCGAAGGCGCGGCACCACTGCGCGCATCGCCCGCAGGGGCGTCGGGCACGGCTCCGGTCCGAGGCGCACCCGCTGGGTGGTGGAGCGCACCTTCGCCGGGGCACCTCCCGCTCGCGGGGGCGCTGCACCAGGTCGAACGGCTGCGCATCCGCTGCGAGGTGCGCGCGATCAGCGCTGTTCGTTGCACCGGGTCGCTACCCGCCAGCGTCCAGAGCGATGCGGAGGATCGAGGGCAAGGCGGTGCGGCCGTGGTCGGTGAGGGTGACGGCGCGGGTGCCGGTGAGGGTGCGGGTCCAGCCGCGGTGCAGCAACTGCTGGTGCAAGGCGGCGCCCAGTGCACCGGCGAGGTGGGCTCGGCGTTCGGTCCAGTCCAGGCAGGTGCGCAGGAGGGGCCGACGGGTGGGGGTCGCCAGCGCAGTTCCGCAGCCGATGTCGTGGAACCAGGTCCACCCGGCCGGGGTGAGGGCCAGCCCGTTCCGGTCGCTGATCAGGTCAGTGGCGAGGAGGGCGTCGAAGATCGCAACGCCGAGGGCTCCGGCGAGGTGGTCGTAGCAGGTGCGCGCTGCCGCCAGGTCGCGGGCGGCGCGCACCGTGCGCAGCGATGTCTGTGGAGTGGGGTGCTGTGTGCCGGCGCTGGCTGCGGCGAGGTCCTCGACGAGCTGGGCGACGTCGGGGCTGGCCAGGCGGACGTAGCGGTGCCGTCCCTGACGTTCTTCGCTGAGCAGGCCCGCCCTCACCAAGGCGGAGAGGTGTTCGCTGGCGGTGGAGCGGGCCACGCGCGCGTGGCGGGCCAGTTCACCGGCCGTCCAGGCCCGTCCATCCAGCAGCGCCAGGCACATCGACGCCCGCGTCCGGTCGGCGAGCGCAGCGGCGAAGGCGGCGATCGATGCGGCGGCGACCACGGGTGTCTCCTCCTGGACTGGCACCAGGGTGCTGAGCACGGACGCTCGTGCCTGCTCAGCGGCGGCGGGAGAGCGCGACCCCAGCCAGGGCCAGCGCACCCCCGGCCAGCGCGGGCACGGGCGGGACCTCCCCCAGCAGCGGCCACGCCAGCAGCACCGTCAGCAGCGGCACGAGGTAGGTGCTCACCCCGAGCCGGCCCGCCTCGGTCCGGGCCAGGGCGAAGGCCCACGTGCCGAAGGCCAGCGCGGTCGGCACCAGCCCCAGGTAGACCAGGGCGCCGATGGCCGCAGTCGGCGCCCGGGAGACCTGTGCCACCAGCGCGGGGCTGAACGGCAGGCACACCGCGGCCCCCACGAGACAGGCTGAGAACGTCACCTGCAGTGCCGGCAGTCGGCGCAGCACGAGCTTTTGCGCCAGTACCCCGATGGCGTAGGTCGCCGCTGCCACCAGGCACAGCGCGACTCCGAGGGCATCGGCCGGGGCGGATCCGGCCGTGGACGCACCGATCAGGACGGTGCCGGTGAAGGCGACTGCGGCTCCCAGCAGCAGTCGCCGGGGGAACCCCTCACCCAGCAGCGCCCCGGCCAGCAGGGCGATGAGCAGGGGCCCGAGGTTGACGAGCATCGCGGCGGTCCCGGCGTCGACGCGCTGCTCAGCGGCGTTGAGCGCGAGGTTGTACACGGCGAACCACGCCAGCCCGCACAGTCCGATCAGCAGCCACTCCCGGCGCGTGGGGGCCGTCCAGGAACGCCGCGCGGCCAGGACCGCACCCAGTGCCGCCGAGCCCAGCAGGAGCCGGCCCAGCGCCAGCGGCCCAGGCTCGAAGGACTGACCGACCCAGCGGATCGCCACGAACGCCGAAGCCCACGCCACCACCGTCACCCCGGCCGCCACCAGGGCCGGCACGTCACGCGAGGCGACCTGCACATCATCGCTGGTCGTAGGCGGGGAGGAAGTCACGTCTGCCACCGTAGGGGTGGGATCGTTCGGTGGGCACCGAACGATCCCAC